>URWL01000048.1 GCA_900551465.1 uncultured Blautia sp.
TCAAGTACCTGGGCAGAGCGCAGAATGATCGTTTCCAGTTCTTTCTGATTATAGAACTCCAAATGATGCATTACACCAAAACGATCCCTGAGAGGAGCGGAAAGCAGTCCTGCTCTTGTGGTAGCCCCAACCAGCGTAAACTTTGGCAGGTCCAGACGTATGGAACGTGCAGAGGCTCCCTTTCCGATCATGATATCAATAGCAAAATCCTCCATTGCCGGGTAAAGCACCTCTTCTACCTGACGGTTCAGACGATGGATCTCATCTACAAAAAGAATGTCTCCCTCCTGCAGATTATTAAGAATTGCCGCCATTTCTCCTGGCTTTTCAATAGCCGGACCGGAAGTCACCTTCATATGTACTCCCATTTCATTGGCAATAATCCCGGAAAGTGTAGTTTTTCCAAGTCCCGGAGGTCCATAAAAAAGCACATGATCCAACGCATCATGTCTTTGTCTGGCAGCTTCTATATAAATTTTTAATGTTTTTTTTGTTTTTTCCTGACCGATATACTCCTCCAGAGTCTGAGGACGCAGATTCCCTTCAAGAGGAAAATCTTCTTCTGTTACATCAGCAGTGATCATTCTTTTTTCCATATTTACCCCTATAGATTTTTCAGCGCTGCTTTCAGGATAGCTTCTACATCATCCGGAGCCACATCTGTTATTTTTCGTACTGCCCGAAGGGCATCCGTACTGGAATATCCCAGTGCAACAAGAGCTTCTACCGCTTCTTTACTTCCATCCAGGATATTTTCTCCTGCCGCTATAGCTTCTTCCTGCTGATGGAGCATTTTTTTCTCAAAAGCATCTTCCAGTTTCAGCTTGTCTTTTAGCTCTAAAATCAGTTTCTGAGCAGTTTTTTTCCCTATTCCGGGTGCACGGGAAAGAGTTTTTACATCATCTGAAAGAATGGCAAAACTCAGCTCGTCTGCAGTAAGACCTGCAAGCACTCCAAGGGCTGCTTTTGGTCCTATCCCGTTAACTCCCAGAAGAAGCCGGAACATATGAAGATCGTCTCTGGAAAGAAAACCAAAGAGCTGCATAACATCCTCTCGCACATGAAAGTATGTATGTATTTTAACCTTTCCCTCAGAACGAACTGCCTTTTCAATAGCTGTCCCCGTCATAAAAATTTCGTAGCCGATTCCGGCAGTCTCCACGATCACAGAATTTTCCGTAGAGTCCACCACCTGACCTCTTATAAATGAAATCATAAGATCTTACTCCTGTGATAAATAATCGTCAATTACATCGACTTATGATATCACAGATATAAAAAAAAAGCAAACGTCCATTCGAAAAAATATCCCGGAACAGAATCACTGTTATGGCTTACTCTGTTTGCCATAACGAAAATTCTGCATCCGGGATATCCTCTACAGGATCACACCTCTTGGGCATACATCCTTACACGCTCCGCAATTGGTACATTTTTCATAATCAATATGGGCACAGAAATCTGTAACTGTAATCGCACTGTTAGGACAGGTCTTTTCACATTTTTTACAGCCAATGCATCCAACCTCACAGGCAGAAGTTACCGCTTTGCCTTTGTCATGAGAACTGCAGCCTACAAAAACAGTTTGTTCATAAGGAACCAGTTCGATCAGATGACGTGGACATTTTGCGACACATTTCCCACAGGCTTTACATTTCTCTCTGTCTACCACAGCCACCCCATTGATCACATGGATCGCATCAAAAGGGCAGGCTTTTACGCAGCTTCCAAATCCCATGCACCCATAAGAACAGCTTTTCGCTCCGCCTCCAGGAATGAAAGCCATCATTTCACAGTCTTCTACCCCTGTATAAATATAGTCTTCTTTTGTTTTTTCACAGGTTCCTGTACATTTTACAAAAGCCACCTGGCGGACAGTTTCCACAACCTCCTGTCCCATGATACCTGCGATTACTTTTCCTACAGCATCTCCGCCTACCGGACATCCGTTGACAGGCGCTTCTCCTTTTGCAATAGCCGCTGCCAGTCCGTCACAGCCCGGAAATCCACAGCCTCCGCAGTTATTTCCCGGAAGAGCCTCACGGACGGCAACTTCCCTCTCATCTGTTTCTACTGCGAATTTTTTTCCTGCGACACCGAGAAAAAGTCCAATAAAGAGGCCTACTGCCGCAACTACAACTGTGGCTATGATAATTGATCCGATATTCATATTTATGCCCCCTTATATCAATCCTGAAAACCCGAAAAACGCGATGGCCATCAATCCTGCTGTAATAAGCACGATCGGGAATCCGCGAAAAGCTTCCGGAATGTCATTATATTCTATTTTTTCACGTATACCTGCCATAACGATGATCGACAGAGTAAAGCCTGCTGCCGTTGCAAAACCATTCACAGTTCCCTGAAGGATACTGTATTCTTTCTGTACGTTGATCAATGCCACACCAAGAACTGCACAGTTGGTAGTGATCAGAGGAAGATATACGCCAAGAGCCTGATACAGAGAAGGCATTGCTTTTTTAAGAAACATTTCCACAAACTGCACGAGAGCCGCAATCACCAGAATAAAAACAATGGTCTGCAGATATTCCATATGGGTGGGAACCAGGATAAACTGATAGATCACACTGGTAACAAAGGATGAAAGTGTAATGACAAAAATAACCGCTCCCCCCATACCTGCCGCAGTTTCCGTCTTTTTGGAAACGCCCAGAAAAGGACACAGCCCCAGAAACTGGCTCAGAACAACATTATTAACAAGAGCAGAGCCCACAATGATCAGCATTAATTCTTTCATTCGTGTTTCCCTCCTTTACACATGGTATTTCCACAGGAAGCACAGGCGCCGCCGCATTTGTCCGGATTACTTGGATCAATGCCTTTCTTTGCAGCTCCCAGTTTAAACTTGTTCTGAATTGCTGCCAGAAGCGCAAGAACAAAGAATGCGCCCGGAGCCAGAATAAAGATCGTAACCGGCTCATAACCCATTTTTCCCGCTGCGGCATCTGCAAGAGGAAGAATCTGGCGTCCAAAAAGCTGTCCGGCACCGATCAGTTCTCTCACAGCACCGATGCAGGTAATGCTCAGGGTAAAGCCAAGCCCCATACCAATTCCGTCAAACAAAGACGGCAGGGGAGGATTCTTGGAAGCATATGCCTCTGCACGCCCAAGAATAATACAGTTTACAACGATCAACGGAATATATAATCCTAAAGACGCATAGAGAGTCGGCAGGAAGCCTTCCAGAAGCATCTGGACAATTGTAACAAAAGAGGCAACCACAACAATAAACGCAGGCATACGTACTCCGTCCGGAATAAATTTGCGAAGCAATGAGATCAAAAGATTTGATGCTGCCAGAACAGCTGTGGTAGTCAGCCCCATTCCGATACCATTTACAGCTGATGTAGTTACAGCAAGCGTGGGACACATACCCAGCATCAGCACAAAGGTAGGATTTTCTTTGATAATACCGTTAATCAGTCGTTCTGATGGTGTATTTGCTTTCATTGAGCTCCTCCTTCCATATACTGAAATGCACAGAGACCTGCATTCACACCATTGGTCATGGCATTGGTAGTGATCGTCGCACCGCTCAGGGCATCGATTTCATCTTCTGCAGATGCACCGCTTTTTGTATATTTGAATTTTTCTACATTTTTATTTTTAAACTGATCCTTAAAAGCATCTGTGTCTGCCTTCATTCCAAGACCGGCAGTCTCTCCAATAGAAAGAATAGAAATCCCGTTTAAGGTTCCATCAGCCTGGACACCCATAGCAAACTGAATGTCTCCTCCATATCCCTCTGATGTGGTAATGGTAAATGCATAACCGATCTCATTGTCAGAAGAGTCAAAAGCTGTCATGACTTCATCAATATTCTGTGCACCATAGCCATTTTCACTTAACGTTCCTGCAAGTTCTTCTGCCATGTCATCCAGTACAACTTCGCCAAATTTTTCAGCTTCAGGAAAGACAGCTTTATAAGCCTCCTGCTTTGCCTTCAGTTTCTGCCGGGCAATGGGATCTGCAGTAATGTCCTGGACAACTCCCAGCGCCAGCCCCGCCACAAGAGTAATCGCAGTAATAGAAATCGTGTCCTTTAAAATACTCATGCTTTCTTCCCTCCTTTTCCAAAAGCAACCGGATAAGTAGCCTTTTCAATAAGCGGAACCAGAAGATTACAGAAAATGATCGCGTAGGATACGCCTTCTGCAGAACCGCCAAACAGACGGAATACGGCAGTTACCACACCCAGACAGCAGCCATAAACAAGCTGACCTTTAAATGTGATAGGTGTGGTCACATAATCTGTCGCCATAAACCAGGCTCCCAGCATCAGACCGCCGCCAAAAAGATGGCTCAGAAGATAATTTCCATCGAATCCCATTCCGGTACAAAGCATATAGACAATTACAAACACAGTGAAGCTTCCAATATATGTAAGGGGTATCTTCAGATCAATCACTTTAAAAGCCAAAAGAATCACCGCCCCGATCAGGATCGCTAAAGCGGAGGTCTCTCCAATTGTACCCTGGATATTTCCAAAAAAGAGATTTTTTACCGGAACAGAAGTTCCCTCAATAAATCCCTGTGCTTTCAAAGCAGCCAGAGGTGTTGCCCCTGTAACCGTATCTACTGCTCCCCGAAAGCTGTCTGATACGGCAAAATCTGTCATACGGCCAGCAAAGGAGATCATCAGGAAACAACGTCCAGCCAGTGCGGGGTTCATAAAGTTCTGCCCAAGTCCGCCAAAAAGCTGTTTTACAACAATAATTGCAAAAGCACTTCCAAGAACCGGCATCCACAGCGGAATCTGCGGCGGCATATTCAGCGCAAGAAGAAGCCCGGTAACAACCGCACTGAAATCAGTGATTGTATCTGGCTTGTGCATCAGTTTATCATAAATCCATTCAAACATAACGCTGGAGAGCACTGTTACTGCAACTACAAGAAATGCATGGAAACCAAAATTCCAGATTCCAAATAAAGCTGCAGGAAGAAGCGCAATCACCACCAGCTGCATGATCCTGCTTGTGGTCATCGCATCCCTTACATGCGGATTTGATGACACGTTATATTTTTGTTCCATTCCTCTTCCTCCCCTATTTCTTTTTACGGCTGGCAAGTACCATTTTCCGCATAGATTTGATACTCTGGGTCAGCGGTCTTTTTGCAGGACATATATAACTGCAGCAGCCGCATTCACAGCATTCCATTCCATTCATTTTTTCAAATCCTGCCATATCTCCTCTTTCTGCAAGAGTGGCAAGGCGTGCCGGAAGTACATGTCCCGGACAGACGCTTACACATCGTCCGCAGTTGATACAGGCAGTGGCCTGTTTTTTTGATTCAGACACTGCATCATGCTCAAGGCAGAGAAATGCAGATGTAGTCTTCACACAGGGGACATGAAGATCATACATAGCAAACCCCATCATAGGACCTCCGGAAATAACTTTTGCGGTATTGTTCTTTAATCCTCCTGCAGCATCGATCAGTTCTTCCATATTCGTCCCTGTAAGCACTGTAAAATTTCTGGGTTCCGCTATGGCATCTCCGGTAACTGTAACGATTCTGCTCATAACCGGCCGTCCCAGAATAACCGCTTTATAAACAGCAACAACTGTATCAATATTATCAACAACACAGCCTGCATCTGCCGGAAGCATAGATGAATTGATTTCTCGTCCTGTTGCAGCATAGATCAGAGTACGCTCACCGCCCTGAGGATATTTTGTCATCAGTTCCTTTACTTCCATACGCGGATTATCTTTGATGAGTTTTTTCATCTTCTCAATACAGTCCGGCTTATTGTCTTCAATACAAATATATCCCTTTGCATGATCGAACAGCTTCAGAATCACTTCAAGTCCTGCTACTACTTTTTCCGGTTCCTCCAGCATCCTTCTGTAATCACTGGTAAGATAAGGCTCACACTCTGCACCATTTACAAGAACATATTCAATCTTATCCGGTTCCTTGGGTGACAGTTTTACATGTGTGGGAAAACCGGCGCCTCCCATTCCCACAACTCCGCCCTCCCGGATTCTGGATATAATATCTTCTCTGGAAAGTGCAGAAAGATCGGCTCCATGAAATTCGACTTCTTCATACTGCTGATCATTTTCTATAATAATAGAATCAGGCATTCCGCCAGTAGCAGTCAGTCTCTTTTCAATTCCTTTTACCGTTCCGGAAACAGAAGCATGAAGAGGCACGGAAACAAAACCGTTTGCTTCGGCAATCTTCTGTCCCACAAGAACACGATCCCCCTTATTTACACAGGCCGCAGAAGGTGCTCCTATGTGCTGAGACAGAGGATATACCATCTCTCCTTTTGGAAGATATTTCTCAATCTGTCTGTTTTTTGACAGTTCCTTGCCCTCATAGGGATGAATTCCTCCCTTAAAGGTAAGCTTTCCCATATATACTTCCTCCTTTTATATGTTAATTTTTATCTTTTTTATGACGCATACGATAGCCTCGGTTCAGATTTGGATAGGATTTCAGGAAACGTCTTGTATTGCCTTTTGTTTTGGAAACAAGCGCTTTTTTGTAAGCACGCAGTTCTTCTGTGAGCTCTTTTCGAAGGGCAAGGCGTTTTTCTGTTAATACACGCAGCACTTCTGCATCCTCAATTTTCTCTTTCACTGAATCAAGAGAAACTCCTTTTGGCAGTTCCAGGTTCTCCAGCCGGGCATTTACCTTAAGCATAAGTTCCACCTGTTTCTTTTCCAATTCTTCTTCCCAGTAAGGAATACGTTCCCTCAGGTGGAAAGCTGCAGCTGCAGAACAGCTGAAATCCACCAGATATCCAACTGAAATTACACACACACCGATTTTTCCTGCTATTATCGGATAAAGGGCAACCAGATCTTCTACTATAGGATGCAGCACTCGAAACAGAAGTACTGTGAACACTCCCCAGCCCAGAGATGCTCCCAGACAGATACGGCCCTGAAAATTAAATTTATTATCACTGTAATCCCACCAGGATGTATGAAAAATACTTTCCATAAGAACCGCAGTAATATATTCCAGGAAAGTGGCCACTACAATACCGCCCAAAAACAAAAACAACAGATTATTCTCTATTGGTTTCAGTATCAGGTAAACAGATATTGCCCCAAATCCATAAATAGTACAGAACGGCCCGCTGATAAATCCACGGTTGATAAATTCTCCATGTTTTATAGAAACATAAAAGGTTTCCCATACCCATCCTAAAAAACTGTAAATAAAAAACCAGTTTATGATATGATAAAGGTCAACTCCATTAATCGTCAATTCCCACATATTTTTTCATGACCTCCTAACTTTTTTTGCACATATATACTATAACGCAATTTATTCAAAATTTCACTATTATTTTCAAATTTTATTGTGTATAATTGAATACAATTATGAAAGGATTAAAAAATTTATGATTGTTAAAAAATTAGCTATTTCAAAAGGCTTTTTAGAATTCAACTCTGTTAAAATTTTATCGAATTCTGTCTCTTTTGATTGTGGTCCACATCCTGTTTTTTATGATATTGAAACCACCGGACTATCACGACATTCTACTTTTTTGTATTTGATTGGCGCACTAACACAGGAAAATCATTCATGGTTCCTCTATCAATGGATGGCAGAAAGCCATGAAGAAGAAAAAGAACTTCTTAATATTTTTTCCGATTTTTTAAAAAACGCGTCTTCCACCATACAATATAACGGGACTTCATTTGATCAGCCATATTTAGAGGAACGCTATAAAATACATAACCTTCCTTCTCCATTTGTCAGCCTCCCCTCTCTTGATCTGTATCAGAAGCTAAAATCCTGTAAAGACCTGCTGAAGCTGAAAAAAATGAAGCAGCCGGATTTGGAGTATTTTCTGGGACTTCCTGCAAGAAAACACTGCAGCGGAGGAGAATGTGTTCGGCTTTATAAATCTTACGAAAAAAACCGTGACTCTGTGCTCAGAGATATCATTATGGGACATAATGAAGAAGATATGCTTGGATTGGAGAAGATTTTTTCCATGATGGCCTATCCGGCTTTAATGACCAGAGGTTATGAACCCCTTAATGCCTTTCTGGAAAATGACAGACTGATCATAAAGTTTAAGCTTCCCGTTCCTGTCCCTGTGCCTGTATCCAAGAAAGGGGATGGATTTTATTTTACCTGTAAAGAAAAAGAGGGGGCGCTGGAAGCAGAAGCAGCAAACAATAAAGTAAAACAATATTACAGCAATTATAAAGATTATGATTATATTCCCCAGGAAGATACTGCCATGCCAAAAATATTAAGTCGTTATATGGACAAAAGTCTGAGAAAAAACGCACGTCCGGAAACCTGTTATACATGGTTTTTATGTGACGAAAGCTTTCTGGATGACAAAGATAAACAGAAACAGTATTTAAACCACACACTGCCCTGTCTGTTAAGTCAGAAATGACACGAGAACCTTTCAAATTGTTCTGATATGTATAAACCGGCTGCGCAAAATCTGCGCAGCCGGTTTAATTATACTGTTTTCATTTAAAAATCAAATTATTCAGCGTCTTCTGTCTCTTCTGCAGCCGGAGCCTCAAGTGCTTTCATGCTAAGGCTGATCTTTTTGTCTTCGCCATTGAAGTCAACAACTTTAGCCTGAATCTCCTGACCAATAGTAAGAACATCTGACGGTTTTGCAACATGTTCTCTGGAAATCTGAGATACATGAAGAAGAGCATCGATTCCTGGTGCAAGCTCAACAAAAGCACCGAAATCTGTCATACGTGCAACTTTACCCTCTACAACATTGCCTACTGCAAATTTCTCAGCAGCAGTCAGCCACGGATTTTCTTCCGGGAATTTAAGGGAAAGTGCAATCTTATCTCCGTTGATCTCTTTAATAAGGACTTTAACTTCTTCGCCTACTGTGAATACTTTCTTCGGATTTTCTACTCTGCCCCAGGACATTTCGGAAATATGAAGAAGACCGTCTGCGCCGCCAAGATCGATAAATGCACCAAAGTCTGTTACATTCTTAACAACACCTGTTACAACGTCTCCAGCCTGGATTCTCTCCATAAGCTCTTTCTGTTTCTCAGCTTTTTCTGCAAGAAGAAGCTGCTTGCGATTACCGATGATGCGACGTCTTCTTGGGTTAAACTCAGTAATAACGAATTCAATTTCCTGATCTGCATACTTGGAAAGATCTCTTTCATAAGTATCAGATACAAGGCTTGCAGGAATAAACACTCTTGCTTCCTCAACATTTACACAAAGACCGCCGTCCAGTACCTGTGTTACAGGTGCTTTCAGAACTTCCTGAGATTCGAATGCAGCTTCCAGACGTTTGTTGCCTTTTTCTGCAGCAAGTCTCTTATAAGTAAGGATAACCTGACCCTCACCGTCGTTCACCTTGAGAACTTTGGCTTCCATTGTGTCACCTACATGTACTGCGTCAGCAAGTACAAGAGAGCTGTCATTAGAATACTCGCTCTTGGTGATGATACCGTCTGCTTTATAGCCGATATTCAGGATGATCTCATCTTCTTTTACATCGATGACGGTACCCTGCACGATTTCTCCATTTCTGATAGTTTTTACGGAATCTTCCAGCATCTGTTCAAAACTTAACTCTGACATGTTCTTGA
>URWL01000049.1 GCA_900551465.1 uncultured Blautia sp.
ATGTATCAGTCTCTTCATACGACACTGATCGGTCCAAGCGGACAGCCTTTTGAGATTCAGATCCGTACTTATGAAATGCATAAGACTGCAGAATATGGTATTGCAGCCCACTGGAAATATAAGGAATCCTCAGACGGAAAAACTCCGGTTGGCAAAAGTGAGGAAGAAAAACTGAACTGGCTCCGTCAGATTCTGGAATGGCAGAGAGACATGTCTGACAACAGAGAATTCATGAGCCTTTTGAAGAATGATCTGGATCTTTTTGCCGACAGTGTTTACTGTTTTACTCCGCTGGGAGATGTCAAAACACTTCCGGCAGGCTCTACGCCTATTGATTTTGCTTATTGTGTCCACAGTGCAGTGGGAAATCGTATGGTGGGAGCCCGGGTAAATGGGAAACTGGTTCCAATTGAGTATGAAATTCAGAACGGAGACCGTATTGAAATCATTACTTCTCAGAATTCTCAGGGTCCCAGCCGAGACTGGCTGAAGCTGGTAAAAAGTACACAGGCAAAGAATAAGATCAATCAGTGGTTTAAAAAAGAACTGAAAGAAGATAATATCCTGAAGGGAAAAGACATGCTTGCTCAGTATGCAAAGACCAAGGGATATAAGATTGGCTCCTATACAAAAAGTCAGTATATGGAAGCAGTTATGCATAAGTACGGATTCCGTGACTGGGATTCTGTACTGGCAGCGATCGGGCATGGCGGTCTGAAAGAAGGCCAGGTATTCAATAAACTGATGGAAGCTTACGAAAAAGAGCATGCCAAAAAGATTACAGACCAGGATGTTCTTGATGCTGCTTCAGAGACACAGGAAAAACTCCATCTTGTAAAATCCAAGGGCGGCATTGTTGTGCGGGGCATCCACGATGTGGCAGTACGGTTCTCGAAATGCTGCAGTCCCATTCCGGGAGATGAAATCGTAGGATTTGTCACAAGAGGAAGAGGAATTACAATCCATCGAACAGACTGTGTTAATGTGCTGAATATGTCAGAGGCGGATCGTACCAGACTGATTGAGGCGGAGTGGCAGGCTGAAACAAAAACCTCTGAAAAATACATGGCAGAGCTCAGAATCTTTGCAAACAACCGAACAGGCCTGATCGTAGATCTTTCCAAGCTTTTTACAGAAAGAAAGATCGATATGAAAAATATGAACTGCCGTACCAACAAACAGGATAAGGCAACTCTTGCAGTCAGCTTTGAGATTGCAAGTAAAGAAGAGCTTGCATCTCTGATCGAAAAGATCCGTCAGGTGGAAAGTGTTCTGGACGTAGAGCGTACCACAGGCTGATACAGCAGGGAAAATATTTTTTAGAAAGAGAGAAACGATATGAAAAAAGCAGATCTTCAGAAATGTATTCTTGGTTCGGTATCTACTAATTGCTATTTACTTAAAAATAAAGAAACAGGAGAACTTCTGATCATTGATCCTGCTGATCATGCAGAAATCATCTCCTCAAAAATAAAGGAAATGCAGGCAGAACCAAAGGCAATTCTTTTGACTCATGGGCATTATGACCATATTCTGGCAGTGGAGGAACTGAGAAAGGAATTTGAGATTCCGGTTTATGCCTGTGAAAAAGAAGCGGGGACACTTCTGGATCCTTCGGCAAATCTTTCCGGATATGGAACCAGAGTCTGTTCTTTGAAGGCAGACAAACTTCTTACGGATCTTCAGGTTTTTGAAGCGGCAGGTTTTTCTGTGCAGATGCTCCATACCCCGGGACATACGGAGGGAAGCTGCTGCTATTATCTGGAAGAGGAAGGAATCCTTTTCAGCGGAGATACGCTGTTTTATGGTTCTGTAGGGAGAACAGATTTTCCGGGCGGAAGCACAGCTCAGATCGTTCAGAGCCTTCACAGACTGACAGATAACCTTCCTGAGGATACAGAAGTTTTTCCGGGACATGATATGTCCACGACCATTGGTTATGAAAAGAGGTATAATCCATTTGTATAAAATCAGCATTCTGTTTGAAAACAGAGACTTTGAACACGATATCTATGAATTGATCCGGGCTTTTTATCCGGATGCGGAAATCCTTGTTTCCTACGAAAAAGAAGAGGAAGTACAGGCAGATCTTGCATTTCGAGTGGAAGCACAGGGACAGAGCTTCCTGATCCATTACCGTAGTGAGGAAAATAAAGGTGTAACATGTGGAGAGATGATAAAGGGGCAGCCTTCGGATGCCCTTCTTTCCTGTAAAGAAGATTCTTATGATAAAGAAAAAGCTCATGAACTCCGAAAAGAGCAGAAGGATATTGTTAAGCTGGTGCTTTACCGGCTTTTGGTAAAGCTTACAGGAAGAACCCTTCCCTGGGGAAATCTTACGGGAATTCGTCCGGCAAAGCTTGCTATGGCCATGCTCGAATCCGGAATGAAAAATTCCGAGGCCGCACAGGAAATGAGAGATCGCTACATGGTCAGTCCGGAAAAAACAGCACTTGCCATTGCTATTGCAAACAGAGAAAGAGAGCTGCTGAAGGATATTGACTACGAAAACGGCTACAGTCTATATGTAGGAATCCCGTTTTGTCCAAGTATCTGTCTTTACTGTTCCTTCAGCTCATACCCTTTGAAGCAGTGGAAAAATAAGGTGGATCTATATCTGGATGCTCTGTGCAGAGAAATTGAGGAAGTGTCCCGGATCATGGAAGAAAAAGGAAGAAAGCTGGATACCGTTTATATTGGAGGCGGTACACCTACTACTTTGGAGCCGGATCAGCTGAAACGGCTTCTGGATTCTCTGATGGAACACTTTGACTGCAGAAATCTGGCAGAATTTACCATAGAGGCCGGACGTCCGGACAGTATTACAAAAGAAAAACTTCAGATGATCCGGAAATATCCGGTTACCAGAATTTCTGTAAATCCCCAGACCATGAATCAGGAAACCCTGGATATCATTGGAAGACGCCATACCGTAGAAGAGACAAAAAAAGCTTTTGCTCTTGCCAGAGAATGCGGCTTTGACAATATTAATATGGATCTGATCGTGGGGCTTCCCGGTGAGGATAAAGAAAAGGTAGCGCATACTTTGGATGAAGTAAGAGCACTGGCGCCGGACAGTCTGACTGTACATTCTCTGGCCGTGAAGCGTGCGGCCAGGCTGAACATGTTTAAGGATCAGTATCAGGAAATGACTTTTGAAAATAATCAGGAAATCATGGATATGACCATGAAAACTGCTTATGAAATGGGAATGAGTCCTTACTATCTGTATAGACAGAAAAATATGAAGGGTAATTTTGAAAATGTAGGCTATGCAGAGGTTGACAAAGCAGGGATTTACAATATACTGATTATGGAAGAGAAACAGCCGATCATTGCACTTGGAGCAGGTGGATCCTCAAAATTGGTCTTTGATCATGGGAAAAGGATCGAACGTGTTGAAAATGTAAAGGATGTATCCAATTATATTGCCCGTATTGATGAGATGATCGAAAGAAAACGGGCAGGAATCCGTAAATGGTTATAGTGGGAGGTGTACAGATTGGGTGCGGCAGAAACAGAAACGCTGAAAACATCTGACAGAATACTGGACTTTGATCTGTCGGCCGAGCTGGATCACGGCATCGTGGTCAGTAATCTTGCGTATGAGGTGGCCTCGGAAATGGGGCTGGAAGAATCTGTCTGCTATGAACTGGCAATTGCCGGTATGCTGCATGATATTGGAAAGCTGAGACTGACAGAATATATCAACGGACGGGAAAAGGATCCTCTTTTGATAGAAGAACTGAAATATGTCCGTATGCACTCTACGCTGGGATATGAGGAACTGAAAGGACAGGGGTATTCAGAATTTGTTCTGGAGAGCATCTTGTACCATCATGAAAATTATGATGGAACCGGCTATCCGGAAAACCTGGCCGGAGAGGAAATTCCCATTGGCGGAAGGATCTTAAGAGTATGTGATGTTTTTGCGGCACTGAGTTCAGACAGACCTTATCGGACTGCATTTGACGTGGCTACAGTGGTGGAACTTATGATTGATGAGATCAAGAACTTTGATATGGAAGTTTTTCTTGCATTTCAAAGAGTGATACATAAAAAATAAACAGGAGGCAGGCATGGCATTAAAGAAAAAACCGGTAACCGGTATGAAAGACATTTTACCAAAAGAAATGGAAATCCGTAATCATGTGATGAACATGATCCGTGAGACCTACGGAAAATTCGGATTTTCTTCTATCGAAACTCCCTGTGTGGAGCATATTGAAAATCTCAGTAGCAAGCAGGGCGGAGAAAACGAGAAATTGATCTTTAAAATCCTCAAACGAGGAGAGAAACTGAAACTGGAAAGTGCAAAGGAGGAAGCGGATCTGGTGGATTCCGGTCTTCGTTATGATCTGACAGTTCCTCTTTCCAGATATTATTCAAACAATGCAAATGAGCTTCCGGCTCCTTTTAAGGCATTGCAGATGGGAAATGTATGGAGGGCGGACCGTCCTCAGAGAGGTCGCTTCCGTCAGTTTATGCAGTGTGATATTGATATTCTGGGAGAGCCAACTTATCTCGCAGAGATCGAACTGGTACTGGCAACTACCACTCTCCTGGGCAAACTGGATTTCCATAACTTTACTATTCGTATCAATGACAGAAAGATACTGAAGGCAATGGCCCAGTACAGCGGTTTCCCTGCAGAAAGCTTTGATACGGTATTTATCATTCTGGATAAGATGGATAAGATCGGTCTGGAAGGTGTGGCAGCAGAACTGGAAAAAGAAGGCTTTGCCAAGGAAAGTATTGACACTTATCTTGGCATGTTCCGTGAGATCACATCAGATATTGAAGGTGTTCGTTACTGTAAAGAAAAACTGAAGGAGGTTCTTGATCCGAAGGTGGCAGAGGATCTGGAAACTATTATTTCTTCTGTGGACGCGGTAAAGAGTGCAGACTTTAAAATTTCTTTTGACCCGACACTGGTTCGAGGAATGTCTTATTACACAGGACCGATTTTTGAGATTGCGATGGATGAGTTTGGCGGTAGCGTAGGCGGCGGCGGACGCTATGATGAGATGATCGGTAAATTTACAGGTCAGAATACTTCTGCCTGCGGATTTTCCATTGGCTTTGAGCGTATTGTTATGCTGCTTCTGGAAAGAGGATATGAAGTTCCGGGAAGCAATGCGAAAAAAGCATATCTGATCGAAAAAAATATGCCTGCAGACAAACTTCTTACTATTCTGAAACAGGCGGAAGAAGAAAGAAGAAACGGAGTTCAGGTAAATCTTTCTATTATGAAGAAAAATAAGAAATTCCAGAAAGAACAGATGATGGGCGAGGGATACACCGAGTTTGTTGAGTTTTTTCGGGATAAACTATAAAAAGGAGTAAATATCATGGCAGAAAGCATGAAGGGACTGCACAGAACCTGCCGCTGTGCGGAAGTGACAAATGAGATGACAGGAAATAAGGTAACGCTGATGGGATGGGTTCAGAAAGCCAGAAACAAAGGCGGTATCGTGTTTGTAGATTTAAGAGACCGTTCCGGAATCATGCAGGTGATTTTTGAAAACGGAAGCATTGATGAGGAAGGGTTTGAGAAAGCCGGAAAGCTGAGAAGCGAATTTGTTATTGCGGTTACCGGTATCGTGGAAAAAAGAGGCGGTGCAGTAAACGAAAATCTTGCTACCGGCGAGATTGAGCTTCGTGCAAATGAACTTCGTGTTCTGGCTGAATCAGAGGTTCCTCCGTTCCCCATTGAAGAAAACAGCAAGACAAAAGACGAGATTCGTCTGAAATATCGTTATCTGGATTTAAGAAGACCGGACCTTCAGAGAAATCTGATGCTGAAAAGCAAGGTTGCCATGCTTACAAGAAAATTCTTTGCAGAGGAAGGTTTTCTTGAGGTTGAGACTCCGATTCTTGGAAAGACAACACCGGAAGGTGCAAGAGATTATCTGGTTCCATCCAGAGTACATCCGGGAAGCTTCTATGGACTTCCACAGTCTCCTCAGCTTTATAAACAGCTTCTTATGTGTTCAGGCTATGATCGTTATATCCAGATCGCGCGCTGCTTCCGTGATGAGGATCTTCGCGCAGACCGCCAGCCGGAATTTACACAGATCGACATGGAACTGTCCTTTGTGGATGTAGATGACGTTATTGATGTAAATGAAAGATATCTTGCCTATGTATTTAAAGAAGTGCTGGGCTTGGACGTACAGCTTCCGATCCAGCGTATCACATGGCAGGAGGCTATGGACCGCTTTGGCTCTGACAAGCCGGATATGCGTTTTGGAATGGAGCTCCATGATGTCAGCGAGGTTGTAAAGGACTGCGAATTTGTAGTGTTTAAGGGAGCTCTTGAAGCAGGTGGAACTGTCCGTGGCATCAATGCAGAGGGACAGGGTTCTATGCCGAGAAAGAAAATCGATAAGCTGGTGGAATTTGCAAAAGGCTATGGAGCAAAAGGACTTGCATATATTGCCATTGCAGAAGACGGATCAAGAAAATCTTCTTTTGCGAAATTTATGAAAGATGAGGAAATGGATGCCCTTGTACAGGCTATGGAAGGTAAGCCGGGAGACCTGCTTCTTTTTGCGGCTGATAAGAACAAGGTGGTTTATGATGTTCTGGGAGCTCTCCGCGTAGAGCTTGCCAAACAGATGGAGCTTCTGGACAAAAATGAATACCGTTTTGTATGGGTAACAGAATTCCCGCTTCTTGAGTGGAATGAAGAAGAAAACCGCTTTACAGCAATGCATCATCCATTTACTATGCCTATGGAAGAGGATCTTCCTCTTCTGGATACAGATCCGGGCAAGGTTCGTGCAAAAGCCTATGACATTGTTTTGAATGGAAATGAAATTGGTGGAGGAAGCGTCAGAATCCATCAGAACGACATTCAGGAAAAAATGTTCCAGATGCTTGGATTTACTGAGGAATCTGCTTACGAGCAATTCGGATTCCTTCTGAACGCATTTAAATATGGAGTACCGCCTCATGCAGGACTGGCATATGGACTTGACCGTCTGGTGATGCTTATGGCAAAGGTTGACAGTATCCGTGATGTGATTGCTTTCCCGAAAGTAAAGGATGCCTCCTGTCTGATGACACAGTCTCCAAGCCAGGCAAGCAGTGTGCAGCTGGAGGAACTTGGACTGGAACTTACAGAAGAAGAAACAGAAGAATAAAATTACAATAAAAGAACCAAAGAAAATCCCCTTTTCTCCGGAATATCAGTTCCGAAGGAAAGGGGATTTTTATGAAGAAAGTCATACTTAAAGTACTATTCTTCAGGGTTTTCTTCCTCTGCAAGGGGAGTAACGCTGAGATTGCCGAATATCCCTGCTCCAATGGAATGACCGTCATCCTGAAGCTTCCAGGAGGCGCCGTCATTAGTCAGTACAAAAACAGCAGGATGAGTCAGAGTCCCTGTGTTTTTTTCAATATTGTGGAGAAGCAGCTCCAGAGAATGATTGTAACGTTTCTGGGGGCCGTCAATAACTGCATCGGGAGATGCAAGATATTCATCCAGCTCTTTCTGATAAGCTTTCAGGATCGCATCACTGTCAAATGTTGTAATTTCCGTTTGAATAACGGCATGATAGCTTTCTACATCAGAGTCAGTGATCTTAAAGTCGAAAGTCTTATGCATCTGTTCTACCAGGGCAGAGGCTATGGAATTTTTTGCAGAATCAGAGGTTGTTAACAGACTTTCCAGTCCAAGATAATTGCTCATCTGATCCTGATCCATTGTTTTTAGGGTATTTAAATAGACGGTCAGTGTTTCCTCCGGTGTAAGGAGATCACTGTCGCTGAGATAAGTGATAAGACCGCCGACAAGACTGTTTTCCAGATCATGGGAGCGTCTGATCTCCCAGTCTTCCCTGTCTGTACCGTTATTTTGCAGCGTAAGAGTGCAATCGGTTTCTACAATTTTATATGTATGATCTTTCAGCAGCTCATTCAGGATCAGATAACGATCCTCCATAGAGTCTGACTGTTCTTCTGTATTGTGAGAAGCTGAGTCAGCTGCATTCAGGATTGCATCTTTCAAATGAGAAACAGTGTAATCCTTTGCAAGAGCTTTTGCATCAATGGTGGTAAGCTTCAGGCTGGCAGATGCTTCTTTTTTGTCCTTGTCGACTTTGATTCGCAGGATCTTGTAGTCGAAATCCTGAAAAAAGAGAGAAAAAACTTCTTCCACTTCTCTGGAAAGTTCGATTTTTTCTGTGGCATCCGGAAACAGCTCTTTATAGGAGATGTATTTCTGAACAGTATCAGAATCCAGATTCTTCAGGAGATCCAGTTCATTTGTGATGACTCCTTTTACATCTGCTTTTTCTGAGTGGGAACAGCCGATGATCATAGATACGGCAAAAACAAGCAGAAGAAATGGAGCCAGACCTTTTACGATCTTCATAAGTTTCTTTCCTTTCCAAAATAGTCTTTCTTATTTTACCAGAATTTGTGGGAAAAGTCAAAAATACGGGGAAGATAAGGATATCTGATAGTATTTTACTGTGAAAAAATTGTGAAAAGCCCAGTGATTTTCCACAGGACTTTTCTTTTGAAGTATAATCTGATATGATAAAAAAGATCAAACAGTCCTATATTTACAGAGAGGTAGGCATATTATCATGAAAAAGCGAATTTTGATCCTGTTGGGGATCTTGATCATTGGTGGCGCTGCAGGCGGCGTTTGCTGGAAGATGGGTGTTTTCGGACATGAGGAAGAAAGCAGCGAAACGGCATATGTTACAGAGATCAATGAGATTATGGGAACAGTGGCCGGTGTATCCAACCGTTATGCAGGTGTGGTGGAGCCTCAGGAAACAGTGGAAGTAGAACTGGAAAGCGGGCGCAGTGTAAAAGAGGTAAAAGTCAAAACAGGCGAAGAGGTGAAGCAGGGACAGCTGCTGTTCCAGTATGACCTGAGCAGCATTCAGGAAGATCTGGATGAAGCAAAGCTGGAATTTGACCGTCTGAGAAATGAAGCGTCCAGTCTTCAGAGCCAGATTGCGACTTTGGAAAAAGAAAAGAAGCAGGCGGGCAAAGATGAGCAGCTTTCTTACACGATAGAAATTGAAACCAACAAGATGAATCTGAAAAAAAATGAATACAGTCAGAAAAGTAAGCAGGCAGAAATTACAAAGCTGGAAAACACCATGGGAAATACTGAGGTAAGGAGCAGCATAGACGGCGTGATCCAGAAAATTGACACGTCCAAGCTTGTATCGGATGATGAAAGCAGTGACGGACTGGATATGGGAGATGATCTCAGCTACACAGATGACAGCAGCTCCGGCAGCGGAAAAAATGCGTTTATTACAATCCTCAGTACAGGCGCTTACCGGATTAAAGGCACGGTTAATGAAATGAATGCCAACAGTATTATTGAAGGGCAGCCGGTGATCGTACGCTCCCGTGTAGATGAAAATCAGATATGGAGAGGAACTATGGGCTCCGTAGACAGGGAAAGCGCCAATTCTCAAAGCGACAGCATGTATTCTTTCGGAATGATGGATGCCAGCGGTGATTCCCAGACCTCGTCTACTACATATCCGTTTTATGTAGAACTGGAACAGTCAGATGGGCTGATGCTTGGACAGCATGTATATATTGA
>URWL01000050.1 GCA_900551465.1 uncultured Blautia sp.
GGGCATAGAAGCGGAGGCACGCATCACATCCACCTGGTTCAGCATATCTGTGATCTGTATATATTCTGCCTTTCCTGTTTCCAGATTGGTGCAAACCGCATAAAAAGCCGTATCCGATTTCACAAAAGCCTCATAATCATACGGATCCAGTCTTTCCGGGATATCATGATAGCAGAATTTTTTTCCTACCACTTCCCCTGTATGGAGCAGATTCCAGAAACTCATAAAATGTTTATCATTTCTGTAATTCCTATAATATCGTATACTTCTTCCCTTCTGTTCTGAAACAAAAGAGCAGCCATGCAGAGCACCTGCGGAAACTCCGATCACGCCGTCAAAATGTATCTGATGATCCATAAATACATCCAGAACACCTGCCGTGTAAATTCCCCGCATCGCTCCACCTTCCAAAACCAGTCCTGTCTTCATGAATATCTCACCTTTCTTTCTTCCAGTAATCTCTGATTTTTTCCCATGCATCTCTGTAACTGATATGTTTTTTTTCTGCAAAAGCAGTTACACTGTCATATTCCGGATAACAGCGTGTCTGACCATTGGGAAGCGTACAAATCTTAATTTTCGCCTGAAATCCATCTATACATACGCTGCTGATTTCTCTTTTCAGTATGGTCCGGTTCATATAATTTCTTCTGATCCCGATAGTCGTTGTCTCTTCAAAAATAATATCTTCCATAAAAGGAATCCGGTTTTCTTCACAAATAACTGAAAGTTCATAAGCAGGACGATTTTTTTTCATATAAACCGGTGTATAATAAACATCCCTGGCTCCTGCTTCAAACAACAAGCGCATCACATTTCCCAGCTCTTCTCCGGTACAGTCATCCACATTTGTTTCCAGCTTCCAGATTCTGTCCTGTTCCAGAATCTGTGTGCTTTTTTCTGTTCTTTTCTCCCGGATCAGCATAGCTCTCAGAATTCCCGGACAGGCATACTGTCTTTTTCCTGCCCCTATGCCAATTTTTTCTATTGCAAATTCCTCTGGAAGATGATCGGATGTTTTTATCGCAGCTGCAATAGCGGCACCTGTAGGTGTGACCAGTTCTCCCTCCACGTCTGTTATCTGAAGAGAAAGCCCCTTCTCCTGAACAATATTTACCACTGCCGGAACAGGTATAGGAATCACCCCATGCTGGCAGCGAACTGTCCCTGTTCCTTCATATAATTTTGTAACGATCACATCTGTAATGTCCAATTCATCCAGGCAGACAGCGGCGGCTGCGATATCCACTATAGAATCTACAGCTCCTACTTCATGAAAATGCACTTCTTCTCTGGCCGTTCCATGAGCCTTTGCTTCTGCTTCGGCAAGTATCTCAAAAACAGAAACTGCAATTTCTTTTGCTCGGTCTGTCATTTCTGACTCCAGAATGAGTTTTCGGATCTCCAGAATCCCTCTGTGCTGATGGTGATGATGATGTTCATGATGGTGATGTTCTCCATATATTTTATGATGTCCATGAAGATATTCCATATCATGATCATAATTTTCATGTTCTTCATCAAGAATCACCCGAAAGTCACAGGCATCCAGTCCGGATTTTTTTACTCTTGTAACTTCTGTCTGAAATCCGCCTATATGCAGACTGGAAAGAGACTTTTCCAAAAACTTTCTGTCTGCTCCCAGATCCAAAAGTGCTGCCACTGTCATATCTCCGCTGATTCCTGAACTGCATTCTAAATATAATGTTCTTCCCATAAATTACTCCTGCCTGTTTTCTTTTCCTCTGACTCCCAGTCGATTGATCTGTGTTGCAATATATCCTGCCCCATAGCCATTATCAATATTTACTACTGCAATCCCATTGGCACAGGAATTGATCATTGTCAAAAGCGCCGAAAGACCATTCATGCTCGCCCCATAACCTACAGATGTAGGCACTGCGATTACCGGTTTGTCTACAAGCCCCCCTAGGACGCTTGCAAGAGCTCCTTCCATTCCTGCCACTGCAATCACACTATTTGCTTCCTGAATCACTTCCAGCCGTGAAAAAAGACGGTGAATCCCACTGACTCCTACATCATAAATCCGTTCTACATGTGATCCAAAAAACTCTGCTGTCTGGGCAGCTTCTTCCGCTACCGGGATATCTGCCGTTCCGGCTGTACAGACAGCAATCTTTCCCACTCTCTCTTTCTTCTTTTTCTCAATCTTGATGATATGTGATATCTCGTCATATTCCGCCTGAGGAAACAGTTCTTTTATCAGATGGTACTGATGCCGTGATGCTCTGGTTCCAAACACCTCTCCATTTTCCTCGTACAGTTTTCTGAATATCTCCTTAAAATGAACATCTGCCTTTCCGCTGCAGAAGATCACTTCCGGAAAACCACTGCGTATCTCACGGTAAGAATCCAGTTTCGCATATTCCATTTCCTCAAAAGGTTTTTTCCTGAAATAGCGTTCCGCCTCTTCTAATGTTATCTCATTCTGCTTAAATCTGGTCAAAATTTCTCTTGCTTCCATTTTCTGTGTCACCTCATATAAAAAAAGGAAGGGCCTGCCGGCATGCAGACCGCATACTTCCGGCATCTTCCCTTCCTGTCAGCTCTATTTTTGAGCAATCTAGACTTTACTCCGGTACAGTACTATAGAAGTAACTATAGCATATTTTCTGTAAAAATAAAATATCCTTTTAATATTTATAAGCCTTAAATCCAAGATCCTTTAGAGAAAGATTCAATTTTTTCTGCAGAAACTCATTATATTCTTTGAAAGTTTCATGCAGCTGTATGTTTGCGATTTCTTTTAAGTCGTCTTCTACAATTTTTTTATCATCTGCATACCTAAAGGTAATACGGCCTCTTCCAACATACCGTGAAGCATACATGGATGCATATGTGTCCAGATAACCTTCGTCAACTGCGATCATCCACTGAATTGAAACTTTGTCACTTTTACTGCAGTTGAATAAAATATCCAGACCTGCACCAGCCCCATCTGTAAAAACAACACTTCCAAAATCCAGAAGCTTAGCTTTTGGAACATACTGCATAACAAGACCGCTTCCTGTATCGTCCAGTATTTTCAATACACTGTTTCCATGCGAATCTTTTTTTCCGTGTTTTTCTATATAATCGATCACTTTATTGTAATTTAGTGCCATTCTGTCCGGCTTATTTTTCACCACCACATCACAGGTAAACTTTCTTCCGCCAAGTATGCCTGTGATACGTGCCTTGCCCGGACGCTTTGCCAGCACCCGGCCGTTCCGGTACACGCCTGCGATCCGATAATTGTTGGTAGACCATGTCGGTTTCAGATTTGTACCAAGTATCTTCAGATCATATGTAGTGCCTGTATAGAGTGTTTTACGGAAGGTATTGATCTTCAGGTATTTCAGTCCGGCAATCGTCTTTACACCCTTTATCACATATTTGCTCCAGTATACCTTTCCTCCGGATTTCTTATATGCGCGTACAGTATAGGTATATTCATTTCCGGAAGCTACCTTTGTATCCGCATAAGAAGTGTATCTGCCGGATACATTACGGATCGCCTGCCATTTACTTCCATTTGTCCTTCTGTAAATACGGTATCCGTTTACCCCTTTTACCGGTTTCCATTTCACAGTGATCTTTGTCTTTCCGTAAGGAACCGCAGATACCAGCTGCGGTGTGGCAACCTTCGGCGCTGCCTGGACTTCTGTTGCCGCTGATAATTCCGGAATTGCTGCCGGAACTGCAAGAACAAGCATCATTCCTGCTAAGATACAGCCTAACAATTTTATTAATCTTTTCATCATACATCCCCCATTTTCTCTGTTAAAACCGTCATCTGCTTCTATATTTTAACTATATCATGTTTCCCTGTTTATTTCCACCTTGTTTCGTACTTTAATTTTGTAATGTACAGAATTTTATTGCTGTTCAGATGGCGCTATTCCGCGAGGTGTTTTGGCATGTATATGCCATAATCCCGAGACATACAAGCCAAAATTCCATTGCCGCAGGCAATCTGGAATGAATTTTGGCTCGTTGCTGTGAACGGAGTGAACAGTAACGGATTTTTCATAAGTGATACAGACGATAGCTTAATCTCTTTTTGTTAACGTCATAAAGGATATACACACACCAATAAGCCCCAGGCCTCCAAGGCTCCACCAGACTACTGGCAGATCTGCTTTTGCAAGAATGATACTAGTAAGACCAGAAGCTGCAAGCGCACCTGACTGAAAGATCAGAGAAAACAACGACATCACACTGGCCAGCATTTCTTTCGGTGTACTTTTTGTCAGCAGTGTATTTTCCATAATGTTTCCGCTGCCATGAACAAAATAAATAAAAAAGTATCCACAAATAAAAAATAACGGATGTACCAGGCATCCCATCAGTATAATCCCCAGATAAAAAAGCATCTTCGTTCCAAACAGACAGGTCCACCATATCTGGCTGCTTTTTTCAGAAAGCGCAGCCATCAGTTTCGGAGCAAGATGACTGGCAAGCGCGGTAAATCCAAACCCCAGAAAAGAAACCAGTCCAAACAGCCAGATCACTTTCTGTTCCATCAGACGCAAAAGTCCGGGCTGCCAGTATGTTTCCGCTGCAAGAAGTGCAACTCCTGTAAAAAATCCCTGGATAAGCAGAAATCTTACTTCCTTTGATCTCCCGGCAAAAGAAAGGCTGCTTTTCATCTGTTTTCCAAACTGTCTGATGCCCGGTCTTAAATGTTCTTTCTTTTTAAATCCATTCTGCTGTTTTTTTAAACTCTGATTTTCTTTTGACTGGTCCATATCCGGGACAGGAGCTTCTTTTACCCCAAAAATTGTCAAAAGCAGAATCACCGAATAGCAGAGAACGATCACTGCCAGATTTACAGAATACATATCTCCAATACTGCCCAGAAATCCTGCTCCGATACTTCCCAATGCAATTCCAGTACTTTCCAGAAATCCCAGATCTCCACTGGTTCTGGCTGCCGCCTTATCTCCTCCAAGCTGGATACTCTGCTGCATCACAAGTGCGTCCAGACTTCCAGATGAAAAAGCTCTTCCGGCTCCCTGGATGGCAAAAGCTATAAACAGCACCCACACATGAGGACCACCAGCCAGCAGGAAACAAAAAGAAAACAACATCAGGCTTACAGAAAATACAAATGTCTTTTTTCGCCCGAACAGATCACAAAATACCCCACTTGGAAATTCCAGAAGGATCACCACCAGAGAATATGTACCTATTACAAAAGGCAGGACACTTAAGCTTGCCCCTCTTGCCATGATCATCAGGCTCATAACAGGCATCAGTATTCCTGTGGCAATACTTTTCAGAAAGAAAATGCTGCGCAGTGTGAAATTCATTCACTCACCTCCATTTTATATGCAAGAAAACTATATTCCCAAGGATGGGTATCTGTACGCTTTCTGTTATGTTTTTCCAGAAATTCAATAATATTTTTTCTAAGTTCACGAGACTCTTCTTCCGTAAGAAAAGCAATACCTGTAACAATATCCGCAGGTACTTTGTCCATAACTTCCTCAGCTGACATTTCCGGACAGGCTTTCATCTGTCTGCAGCAGCCCTGAAATACTTTCTGCACCATATTTTCAAGAATCACTTCTCTCTCCTGCCTGCATTCGCCCAAATGACTGCCAATACTGATGTCTGCATCGGCAAGTGTAAAATAGCGTGCTGTTATCCCACGTATCTGTTCTGTATGATCCAGCTGTACTATCCCCAATCCTTCCAGTTTTTTCAAATGGAACTGAACAGATGACGGTGAAATTTTTAAACGTTCCGATAAATATTTGGGCGTCACCGGCTCTCCCGCCCGTCCTAATTCCCTGATAATTTCCTGGCGGGAAGGATTCATATAAATCTCCAGTTCTTTTTTTGTTGTTAAAACAATCACGTTCCTCATAGGCTTTTCCTTTCCATTATTTTACATGTATTGTATCATTACATATCATGTAATGTAAAGAAAAACTTTATTTTCTGTCGTTATTTCTATAATATTCTGTTATACTGAATCTGGTATAACGAATACTGATTTTCTGCTATACCAGAAAATTTATACGGGAGGTTTTTTTATGATCCACACATTAGAAAATGAAGAACTCCGCATCCGGATCAACGATCTGGGCGCAGAATTATCTGAAATTTATGACAAGACAAATGACCGTCAGGTTCTCTGGGATGCCGATCCTGCCTACTGGAAACGCCATGCGCCCATTCTTTTTCCAAATGTAGGACGCTGTCATGCAAACCAGTATCGGATCAACGGCAGATCCTATTCTATAGGACAGCACGGATTTGCCCGCGACGCAGAATTTCTGTGTACAGAAAGCTCCGATACAACGATCACCCATATACTGGAAGCTTCCGAAAAAACCAGAGAAGTCTATCCTTTCCTTTTCCGTCTCTCCGTTACCCATGAGCTTTGCGGACGTGATCTCAGGGTTGCCTGGAAAGTAGAAAATCTGGACAACGAACCTATTTATTTCACTATCGGGGGCCATCCTGCATTCCGTGTGCCGGTTCTTCCGGATACTGCGCAGGAGGATTATTTTCTCACCTTTGATGGTCAGGAAGAACTGACTTTAAGTGTGCTTGATCTTTCCACCGGAACTGTGATCCCGGGAAAAACAGACAGGCTCTCTCTGCAAAATGGAGCCTGCCATATCACTCCTGATCTTTTTGACAATGATACTCTGATCTTTGATAACGGACAGGTTGAAAAAGCAGGAATTTCTTTCCCTGACGGTACCCCATATGTGGAAGTAACCTGCAAAGGCTTTTCTAATTTTGGTATCTGGAGAGCTCCCGGAGCTCCTTTTGTCTGCCTGGAACCCTGGATGGGACGATGCGATAACTCCGGCTTCACAGAAGAACTGTCACAGAAACCCGGAATTAATCAGGTTGCAGCTGGAGAAGAATTTTTCCGTTCTTATACGATTTCCATGAAATAAACACCCATAATGAAGAGGGCGGTCTGTCACACCGCCCTCTTCAAATCTGAATCTTATTTACTCTGCCCAGCACACAACTGCATCCCGCAGAAACTGTGCACATCCGGATATGCTTCTGTCATAATATTCTGTGAAACGTTCATCCGCCACATACAGCTCCGCAATCCCTTTATGTTTCCTGACATCATAGCTGTTTCCGGTCAGGGTAAGCCATCTTTTATGAAGAGTTGTAATCTCCTTTCCAATTTCCTCTTTTGGATCTGCCTGACTGGTCACAGCTGTTTCCAGCAGTCCCTGGATCCTCTGTCCCAGCTCCGTCCATTCCTGATATTGTTCTTTTGTGAGGTTCATCACCGTGTTCTGCATCTTATCTACCTGAGCATCGCCATATTTTTCCCGGGACTCTTTTCCATAATATTTTTCATGCTTCTCTATTGCATGTTTCTTAAACGCTTCAAATTTTTCCTGATCGTTCATGATCTCATTCCTTTCTTCTGCTCTGATCGTAATCTTCAGTGAGTGGATCAGACCTTCCAGCTTCTGCCTTTCTGCCTCCAGAGCGGTCAGGTGGCCTTTCAGCGCAGCCAGACGGTCAAAGGAGGGATTGTCCAGGCATTCCCTGATCCGGGCAAGCTCCACCCCCAGCGCCCGATAATAAAGAATGTCCTGCAGACGGTCTACTTCCCTCTTTCCATAATAGCGGTATCCGCTCTCCGCTACTCTGGAAGGCTTCAGCAGACCAATCTGATCGTACCATCTCAGAGTGCGGGTGGTCACTCCGGACAGCTTTGATAACTCCTGGATCGAATATTCCATCTTTTGCTCCTGTCTGCCTTTTCAGGCGAATATTCTAAGGATTTCCCGTCCTTATTAAGATCATAGCAGTTGACGCAGCGTCAAAGTCAAGACCTTTTTATTCAAAAATACGAATCAGTCCCAAAATTGTCAGATGTACCGGATAAAACCAGTAAAAAAACCATTTGGAAAACTTTCGATTTTTCTCCGCTCTTTTTCCATTGTACAGAAAAAGAATGCAGATTCCTGCAAGCGCGGGTCCCACCATGCTTCCCAGCATATAGACCACATCTGTCATAAGCGAAAATCTTCCCATTCCTCCCAGAAAATTAAATCCTCCAAAAATCAACGTTCCTGTAATAAATGCTTTTTTCTTTGCATCTTCCGAATTTCCCGCACGGACAAAAAGAATAGTAAATACCGGCGCAAGGATCGCCCAGTCACTGAACATAGACACAAATACCAGCCCTGCAATGCACAAAGTCCTGATTACAGGATCTGTCATTTCTTTCATTGCCTTTATAATCAGAAAACATAAAAACAAAGTAAAAAGCATGTTCATCCCAACAAAGTCAAGAATCCCCTCTGAAGTAAATGCCAGACAAAATGGGATCTGGGAAATCAGCGCAAAAAGAAGCAGTCTTTCTCCGTATTTTTTTACAGATCTGGTATATCCATAGCCTTCCACCAGAAAATAGCACATGACCGGAGCGGTAAAATAGCCTGCATCCAGAAATATCTCTGCAAGAAGGGTTCCAGGTTTCATAAATACCATGGAAATGTGGTTCAAAAGCATCGTGACCATAGCAATATATTTTATGGTATCCCGGTTCATTTTTTTATCTTCCATCTTTCAGACTCCTTTTCCCGGAACTCCCCTTACAGAAACAGTTCATTTTCTTTTCTTTCCTCAAAAAGCTTTGCCATTTTTGTTTCAGCTGCCAGAAGTACCACTTTATTTAATTTGCGTACATTTTTCGGACAGACTGCAATGCAGCGCATACAGGCAATACATTTCTTTTCATCTACTTTCTTCACATCTTTTGGATCAATGGCACCTACCGGACAAAACCGTGCACAGTATCCACAGGAATTGCATCCTCTTCCGGGTTTAGGAATAAACGGGATTGTTCCAAGTTTTTTGTACGGATGATTTCCAGGAACCTTCACATCTTCCAGATCTGTCTTCTGCTCCAGCTTTTCCCTGAGTTTCTTTCCAAACTCCTGAAGTTCTTCGGTGTCTCTGGCATCCGGTCTTCCTGCTGCAAACTTTCTCATGATCGAATGCTCTGCCACTGCCGCCACTGCTCCATAAATGGCAAAGCCTGCTTCTTCTGCCTTATCCTTTAATTCTATAAGCGTATCCTCATAAGCCCTGTTTCCATATACACATACCAGAACTGTCTTTGCCCCGTTTCCTCTCATCTGAACCAGACGTTCTGCGGCAGTCTGAGGAACCCTTCCTCCATAAGAAGGCATGGAAATAAAACAAATATCCTCTTTCTGAAATTCATAATTTCCATAATCATCTTCTGCAGAAAGAAGACTGATTTCCTTCTTTTCTTTCTGATAGCCTTCCATCAGAATATCTGTAACCTTATCCGTACCTCCTGTTGGGCTGAATGTAATCTCATATACTGCCATTTCTGTTTCCTCCTTATTAT
>URWL01000051.1 GCA_900551465.1 uncultured Blautia sp.
ACTGGCGGGCTGTGGTAGGAGTAGTATCGCTGTTTTCATCACTGGTTGTATGGATCTTCACATAATTTAATAAACGTTCGTATGCTCTCATAATCTGCTCCTGTTCTCTTCTTATTCCCAAAGGAAATTTTTCCGTATCTTCATTATAATATAGAAGATATGAAAAAACAATGCGGGAAACAGTAACGTTTGTCATTCCCCTCTCCTTATGGTATACTGATAATCATAAATTTATCCTATCAATATCCTAATCGGAGGTACAAAATGGCAAAGAAAAATCTGATCGTCGGACAGTCCGGCGGACCTACAGCAGTGATCAACAGCAGCCTTTACGGAGTTGTGGCAGAAGGAATCGCCCATGACCAGGAAATCGGTGAGGTTTATGGAATGGTAAACGGAATCGAAGGATTTCTGGATGACCGCATCCTGAATTTCCGGGAAGCTCTTCCGGGAGAAAAACTGGAATACCTGAAGCATACACCTGGCGCATATCTGGGCTCCTGCCGCTACAAGCTTCCGGAATCTCTGGAGGATCCGGTATATCCTCTTCTTTTCCGTAAATTTGAGGAGATGAATATCGGCTGGTTCTTTTATATCGGCGGCAATGATTCCATGGATACGGTAAGCAAGCTTTCCCGCTATGCCGCCCGGATCGGAAGTTCCATCCGTGTGATCGGAGAGCCTAAGACCATTGACAATGACCTGGTGCATACCGACCATACTCCCGGTTACGGAAGTGCAGCCAAATATGTAGCCTCTACTGTTCGGGAAATCACACTGGATGCCAGTGTTTATGAAAAAAAATCCGTGACTATCATAGAGATCATGGGACGCCATGCCGGATGGCTTACTGCTGCCGGGGCTCTTGCCCGTAAATATAAAGGCGACAATCCTCTGTTCATCTACCTTCCGGAAAGTAATTTTGACACAGAGCAGTTCCTCTCAGATGTGGAAAAAGCCTTTGAGAAAAACTGCAATGTAGTTGTCTGCGTATCCGAAGGTATTCATGATGCAGAAGGAACCTTTATCTGCGAATACGACAGTTCCGTAGGCACTGACAGCTTTGGTCACAAAATGCTGGCCGGCTGCGGAAAATATCTGGAAAATCTGGTAAGGAGCCGCCTTGGAGTGAAAGCCCGCTCCGTAGAGCTGAACGTCAGCCAGCGCTGCAGCGCTTCTCTGATTTCCGAAACAGACCAGGCAGAGGCCGTGGCTGCCGGACGGTTCGGTGTTCAGGCTGCCCTGAATGGAGAAACCGGAAAAATGGTTTCCTTTATCCGTAAAGAAAACACAGACGGTTCCTATCTGATGGAATGCGGACTGGAAGATGTTAATCTCATCTGCAACGAAGAAAAAGGAGTTCCTGCCCAGTGGATCACTGAAAATGGTTCAGATGTATCCCATGATTTCATAAAATATGTAACCCCTCTGGTACAGGGAAATATTGCTGTTCCTGCTGGCGACGACGGACTTCCTGTATTTGTATACAGAAAATAAACCTTGTCAAAAAATGACGCAGACAAAAGTCTGCGCCATTTTTTTACTGGAATTCTTCATGATCTTTCTTCAGCTGTTCTTCAACCTGCTTTTTTTTCATTTCTTCCTCTTTTTTTTCATCACGGCTTTTTGGAAGAATAATATTCAAAAGCACTGCGATTATAGTAGCAAGAACTACTGGAGATTTTCCAAAAATGGTAGTTACCCATTCCGGGAAAGTAGCAAGCGCCGCCGTTGCCTGGGAAACTCCCATTCCCAGAGCCGCTGCCAGACCTACGATAGAAGAATTTCTGTAGTCCATTTCAGCGGAAGCTACAAGCTTCATACCTGTCATTGCAATGGAAGCAAAAACAGAAACCGTTGCTCCCCCCAGTACGCACTGAGGTATCGTTGTTAAAAGTGCAGAAAATTTTGGTACAATACCTGCAACTGCAAGAATCGCAGCAGCCAGTCCAAGAACACAGCGGTTGATAACCTTTGTCGTAGTTACAATACCAACATTCTGGCTGTAAGTGGCGGTGGGCAGACAGCCGAACACTGCACTTAATATATTGCTCAGGCCATATGCTACAATACCGTTCTGAAGCTCTCTGTCTTTTGGGGTACGATTCATAGAACCGATGGTAGTTGCGGAATAGTCTCCAATAGCCTGTACGGAATTTATTGCAAAAAGAATACCAATGGCTACACAGGAGGAAATTTCAAACTCTACGCCGAAATGCATAAACTGCGGAAGCTGAAAAGCGCCTGCCTCTCCTACGCTGGTAAGGTCTACCATCCCAAAAGGTATGGAAACAATGTATCCTGCAATAATGCCTATAAGAATAGAAGCCAGTTTACAGATACCCTTTCCAAAATGGTTCAAAGCCGTTACCACTGCCAGAGTGAAAAAAGCCACCAGCCAGTTCTGCCAGTCTCCGTAATTCTCGCTTCCCACGCCTCCTGCCATATAATTAATAGCAGTGGGATAAAGAGAAAGACCGATCGTAAATACAACAGTTCCTGTGATCAGAGGCGGAAAGAACACCCTTATCTGCCGGACCAGAAGTCCCATTACAAGAGCTACGATACCGCCCACGATCTGGGCTCCAAAAATAGCAGCCACACCATAACCTTCTGCAATTGCCTGCATACTGGGCACATAGGCAAAGCTGACACCCATAATCATAGGAAGGCCGGAGCCAATGGCAAAACCTGATTTTTTTCCTATAGGAAACAGCTGAAGCAGTGTGGCAATGGCAGACATCACCAGAGACGCCTGAATCAGAATAACCCGATCCTCTGGTTTTAATCCACCGTCTCCCACAGCACCTGCAACAATAATTGCAGGTGTTACGCAGCCAACGATCATTGCCACTACATGCTGAAGAGCAAGCGGAGCAGCTTCCCGCAGACGCGGAACTCCATCCAGCTCAAAAATACTTCCTCGTTTCATAATATCCTCCCTTTCCTTTTGTTTCTATTTATGTAAATTTTTCTTTCGTGTTTCATTATACCAAACAGCATGCATAAAAACAATTAGGTGCACTAAAAATTTTTGTATAAATTTTACACAAAAAACAACATCCTTTTTTGTAGACTTTTATGTGAGCAGTTCAAAAGTATGATAAAGATCCACTCTTCCATATCCCCATTCTCTGTTGGGATACACCTTATCCTCCTCACGGACTGCTCCTCTTCTCAGATAATTTTTTACGCTGTTCCCAAAAAAGAACGGTTCGTTTCCCCGGATAACAGCCCATTCAAAAAGGAGCGCTGCAATTCCTGCAGTCTGGGCTGCTGCAAGGCTTGTTCCTGACGCAGTCCCATATCCCCCCAAAGGTCCTGTCAAAGGTATTTTCATATCCACTCCCGGTGCGGCAAAATCCGGTTTGACCAGGTTATCTGTATTATACCCTCTGCTGGATCGGATGTAGAGACTGTTGTCCCGATACTGGTACGCCGCAGCAGTCATACCGTTTGGTGCATCCCCCGGCGATGTGATCGTATAATCCGGTGATGCTTCCAGAAAATACGTATCTTCCGATATCATTCCCTGTACCGGAAGCCATACATGAAATCTCCCAGGACTGTTAAAACGGCTTTCTGTTTCCAGCTTCCAGATTCCTTCCGCCGGATGGAGAAATCGGAAAAATATCAGAGTATTTCCCGACCGCCTTTCTATTGGAATATAATTAACCAGAACTTTTGTTTCCACAAACACAAACGAAAGTTCCTGGGTACTGTTTTTCAGGGCAGCGCTTATGGAAAGCCGCTCACCGGTAGGTGACTGGATCACCACATTATAAAAATCAGGAGACTCTCCCCAGAATTCCATAGAAAAACCACTTCCAGATTCCATACTTCCAACTCTCAGTTCCAAAGTATCCCGGGGATTTGTTTCATTTAATATTCCCATATAGTGATGTCTGGCAAGGCCTTCATTTCCAGCCGCCACAGATACTGCATTCTGCGTAAAATTTGCAACACTTCCAATATACTGGCTGAGCGGTCCCTCACCTCTGTGAGCTCCCATACTGCTTCCAAGTCCAATACACACAGACAAAGGCATCTGATACTGAAGCGCTGTTTTGACTGCATACGCAATTGCCAGCATAATATCATCTTCCTGAAAAACCTCTGCCGAAGAAGGGATCAGATAAAGCTCCCTGAGATATTTTTTTGCCTGTTTTAATTTCACCACTACCAGTTCTGCCTCCGGAGCCGCACCGGAAAATCCCTGTTCCGGTATCCTGTTCCCTGCCGCAATTCCTGCAAGCATCGTCCCGTGTCCATTTGCGTCCAGAGGCGGCAGCACTTCCATGGTATCCGGCGAAACCAGCGCCCTGTCAATGTCTTCTCTTGTAAATATTCTTCCATATGGAACTCCGTCCGAAGGACTGCCCTTCGCACTCTGATCCCATATACTGAGAATTTTTGTATGGTTTCCATTACGAAAGGCTTCATGTCTCCAGTCTATTCCTGAATCAATAATGGCAATCAGGTTTCCTGCTCCCCGCAGCTTCAGATAGGGATGGTCATGAAGCCTGTTGACACCTGAAGAATCCAGCCCGCCCTGATCCATGTAAGTATAACATTTTGGGACAGAAAAATAGGAATAACTGCTGATCAATGGTTCCGGAACCTGGGACGAAGGCACATAGGTTACACCGAACAGATCGTCTATGATCTGAAAGCTTCTGTCTGATTCATATGTGACCGTACCGTTTACGTTCTGGTTATATCTGACAATGAAATTCTGGTAGTTTTCATCCTGCGCAGGAAGAACCTGATTTTCCGCTGCTTCCGTCTTACTGACTGCAGTTTCTTTTTTCTTTTTTTCAAAAACTTCCATTCCCGGCTCATAATCCTCTTTTCCCAGCATAGTCTCTCCCTGTTTCTTTTTTTATCAGCCTATGCTTTTCCACGGTTTCTGATTCCTGAAGAACAAGGCATACAGGTTCCTTTTACCCGTCAGATACATGCTGGGCAGACAGTCGTATTCCACATAAAAAAAGCTTCCACAGTCCACAGATTTCTCCGTTTCCTGCGAAAGCTTTTTATTTTTCTTTATCAGCCCTGACTCAGTACTGAACGGACATGATCAACTTCTTCTCTGGTGGCTTTTGCTGCGGGAACATAATATCCCTTTGTCCGGGCAATACGGTAGATTTCCTCCTGAGACATTTCACACTGATTACGGATCTGCTTCAGAGTCTGTTTCAGCTGTGCATTCTCTGTCTGCGGGATCATTTCTCCATAACGCACAAGTTCTCCGTTAATTCCTGCCAGAGTATCTGCTACCATTGCTTTTTCATTCATTTTCGGCACCTCCTACTGTAAAAACTGCATCAGCTGCTGTTTTGTCTGCTGTGCGGACTGAGCGGATTTCTGGAAGAATTGTTTTACCTCCATATCCTCTGCTTTTTGTGCATAGTCCTGCATTTTACAGTGCGTGGTGTCAAAACCGCCGATCAGATGGCGAAGGTTCTGAAGATCAAGTTCTGAAATCTCTGTCATGATACTACCTCCTCATATATTTTCTACAAAAGGTAGTATGTCAGAAAACAGATTTTTTATTCACCGATCAGCCAATTGTACATTTCTTCATACTGTCTTGCGGAATTACCCCAGGAGAAATCAGCTGCCATTGCACGGTCAACCATCTTATTCCATTCACGCTTGTTGTCATAGAATACACGCTCTGCATTACGTACCGTAGCCATCATCTCATGTGCATTGTAATTGGTAAAGCTGAAGCCTGTTCCGGTTCCCTCAAACTCGTTGTACGGCTGTACAGTATCCTTCAGTCCTCCTGTTTCCCGCACAATCGGAAGAGTTCCGTAACGAAGGCTCATAAGCTGGCTCAATCCGCACGGCTCAAAGAGAGACGGCATCAGGAATGCGTCGGAAGCTGCATAAATCCTGTGGGACATCGGCTCGTCATAATAAATCTGGGCAGAAACCTTGCCATGATATTTCCAGTCAAAATGGCGGAACATATTCTCATAGCGTTCATCACCTGTTCCAAGAATCACAAACTGGACTGCATCCTGGCACATTTCATCCATGACATAAGCTATCAGATCAAAGCCTTTCTGGTCTGTCAGACGGGATACGATACCGATCATCATAGCCTTAGGATCCACTTCAAGTCCCAGATCCTTCTGCAGCTGAATCTTATTTTTTACTTTTTCCTTACGGAAAGTTTTTGCATTAAAGTTCTGCGTAATAAACGGATCTGTCTCCGGATTAAATACGTCATAATCAATTCCGTTTACGATTCCGCGAAGACTATTGGAACGGGCACACATAAGTCCGTCCAGTTTCTCCCCATAAAACGGCGTCTTGATCTCTTCTGCATATGTATTACTTACTGTAGTAACTGCATCGGCAAATACGATGCCGCCTTTCAGATAGTTTGCATCCTTATAAGCCTCAAGCTTATCCGGTGCAAAATAATAATCAGAAAGTCCTGTGATCTCTTTTATTGTTTTTACATCCCATACACCCTGGAATTTCAGGTTATGGATCGTCATAACTGTCTTAATTCCCCAGAAAAAGTCATTCTGCTGGAAAGAATCATGAAGATATACCGGAACAAGACCTGTCTGCCAGTCATGACAGTGGATCACATCCGGACGGAAACCAATGACAGGAAGTACGGAGAGCACTGCTTTGGAGAAAAATGCAAATTTTTCCAGATCCCAGGGAGCGCTGTCGTAAGGCTTCGGACCACTGAAATAATATTCATTGTCAATAAAGTAAAACTGAATTCCGTCATACTGCATCTGCATAATGCCTACATAGCAGTTTTTGTAGCCGAGATCCATGTAAAAATGGGTCACATATTCCATTTTATCTTTCCATTCCTGTTTCATGCAGGCGTATTTGGGGAGGATAACACGGATATCAAAATAACGTTTATCGAAGTATTTCGGAAGAGCTCCGGCAACGTCTGCCAATCCTCCTGTTTTGATAAACGGCACTGCTTCTGATGTTGCAAATAAAATCCTTTTCATCTGTAAATACCCCTCCTTAGTGTGACTTAAAGATATTTTTATTATACTCCAAATACGCTCTATTGGAAAGAGTGATTTTTGTATTCCAGACGAATCTTATCTGCGATCAGCGCAATAAATTCCGAATTTGTAGGTTTTCCTTTTCCTGTGCTGACTGTATATCCAAAAAGCTCATCAATAGTATCCATTTTACCCCTGCTCCATGCCACCTCTATGGCATGACGGATGGCTCTTTCCACACGGCTTGGCGTCGTTTGATGTTTCTTTGCTATGGTGGGATAAAGCACCTTGGTAATGGAATTCAGCATCTCAATATCATTGACTGCCAGAATAATCGCGTCTCTTAAATACTGGTATCCTTTAATATGGGCAGGTACTCCGATTTCATGGATGATATTCGTCACATCCGATTCCAGGTTCCTCGCGCCATATTCCGCCTTCTGTTCCTGAACTGCTGCCTGACGCAGTACAGATTCCCTGTTTCTCCGGTCGCCGGATCTTCTAAGATGCTTGATCCGGTTAAGAAGCACCTGATTGTCAAAAGGCTTCAGCATATAATAATCAGCTCCCAGGCTGAACGCATCTTCTGTAATCCTTTCCTGCCCCACTGCCGAGACAACAATAAAAGAAGGCTGTTTTTTTACTGTCATATCATGACTGCAGTGCTCCATAACTGTCAAGCCGTCCATTTTCGGCATAATAATATCCAGCACCACCACATCCGGTTCCTTTTCTTTGATGATATTACAGATTTCTTCTCCGTTATGTGCTTTGCCGACCAGTGTCAGATCCTTGTCCTCTTCGATCATCCGCCCCAGTATTTCTACCATCTTCTCGTTATCATCTGCTACTGCTACATTTAATTTTTCCATCAGACCAGTTTCCTCCTCATTTTTGACAGCCTGCCTGCAAAAGCTGTGTTGAAATTTCATTTACTCACATGTCACAGATATTATAGAGGAAGCACCTGCGCGAAATCAAGCTGAAAGAGGCTGAAAAATCTGTTTTTCTTTCGCTTTTTTTCGAGTTTTACAGACATTTATCTCAAAAATTCGTGGGAAAGATTTCTATCGAAATCGGATAGCATGCAGGTTTATGGAGGTTTTCACTGATCCTGTTTTTCTGCATTTTTCTACATGGAAGCCTGGATCGCGGCAATCGTTCCATCTGCTACTGCTGTGGAAACCTGACGAACCTGTTTTACCCGAATGTCTCCTGCAGCATAAACACCGGGAATTTCTGTTTCCATTTTTTCGTTTACCGGAATAAATCCATTCTCCAGAGAAAGCTGTGTATACAGTTCTGTATTCGGAATTGTTCCTGCATATACAAAGATCCCACATCCCGGGTCTTCTATCGTTTCAATAGCCCCTGTATGTTCATCCAGAATTTCCAAAGTCCGAACCTGATCGGTTCCATATACTCCATGAAGTCTTGAATGAAGACGAAGGGAAATATTTGGTGTTTCTTTTACCTTTTCCCTGAATTCTGCAATACATCCAAGAGAATCTTCAAAATGGATAATTGTTACTTTCGATGCCAGTTTTGCAAGATATAAGGCTTCTTTTACCGCTCCGTCTGCACCGCCTGCCACATAAATATGTTTTCCACGATAACTTTCTCCGTCCTTTGCAGCATTCATTCCCATACCTTTTCCCCAAAGTTCTGCTTCTCCCGGAATTCCCAGCCTTCTCGGAGAGGTACCGTTTGCCAGAATTATTTTTTCAGCTTCAAAGACTCCTTTATCTGTAAAAATTTCTTTTTTATCTCCTATCAGTTGTGCCTTTTTCATCTCTGCCTTCAGAATCTCCACACCAGCTGCCTCTGCCTGCTGTTTCAGTTTTGCAGCAAATGCGGCTCCTGTCTCTCCCGGAGCCACTCCTGCATAATGAGTCACGGTAGATACCTTTCCGATCAGACCTCCAGCCTGATCTTTCTCGATCATTAATACCTTTTTTCCTCTGCTTGCCCCATAGATTCCTGCGCTGATCCCTGCCGGTCCTGCTCCTATAATCACTACATCATACATATTCTGCATCCTCCTTACACCTTTTCATATTGCTTTTCTCTATTGATGGCTGCTTTGTTTCTTTACATCTTAAATATATTCTTTATTTATCATTTTGTAAAATTATAATAATTGATATAATCATAAATTTATGTTATGTTAAAACAAAAAAGGAGCGTCTATTATGCTTGATTTTCGAATGGAAACCTTTCTTAGCGTATGCAGATATATGAA
>URWL01000052.1 GCA_900551465.1 uncultured Blautia sp.
CTTATCATGGAGGAAATGCAGAATTTTATTTATAATGAATCCATGTATCTGGTGCATATGGAATCCATTATGACAAAAAGAGTATATATCCTTGTAAGCGGAATCGCCCTTCTTTTTTTTGTGACGATCGTAATTCTTCTGCGTCGTTCTTTTCGGTTTTCACGAAGCATTACCAGGCCGGTGACGGAGATTCTTGGAAATGTAAAAGAAGTAGGAAGAGGAAATTTTGAGATTTCTGAAATCAGGGCAGACAGTATGGAAATTGAAGAGCTGGATGCAGGGATCCGGAGAATGGCAGAAAAGATACAGCATCTTCTGGAAAATGTAAAAAAGGAAGAAGAGATGCAGCATCTTACCCAGCTGCAGCTTTTGCAGGCACAGATCAATCCTCATTTTCTTTATAATACTCTGGATACTATCATCTGGCTGATCGAGGGAGGGCAGTCTGATGATGCTGTAGATATGATATCCAGCCTTTCGGTCTTTTTCCGGACATCTCTTTCCAAGGGGAAAGATGTGATTCCTCTTTCGGAAGAGAAACGTCACACTATCAGTTACCTGGAAATCCAGCAGTCCAGATACCGGGATATTTTAGAATTTGAGATTCATATACCGGAGGAATTTAACGGAATGATGGTTCCCAAACTGACTCTTCAGCCCCTTGCAGAAAATGCTCTTTATCATGGGATAAAGAATAAAAGAGGCGGAGGAAAGATTTTGATCGAAGGTGAAAGAGAAGGGGATGATTTGATTCTGCGGGTAACGGATAACGGGCAGGGAATGACATCGGAACGTCTCTATGAGATTCAGGAAGCGATCCGTACGGGAGAAAGAGCCGGTTTTGGTCTGGCAGCAGTTGCAGAACGTCTTCGTCTGTATTATGGAGAAGGCTATGGAGTGAAAATAGAGTCGGAAGAAGGAAAAGGAACGGCAGTTGAAGTACGGCTTGGTGAAAAAATCAAACTCCCGTCATAAAAAAATCAACTTTTATCATAAAAAAATCAATTTACTCAAACAAAAACAAAAAAATGATAAAAGACCACACATTTTTCCGAAAATATTCTATGGAGTTTTTTTCTGTTTTCGCTATAATAAAAACATCTTAAAAAACACCGAACAAAAATGTAAAGGGAGGAAATGTAACATGAAGAAAAAAATTATGGCAGCGGTTATGACAGCGGCAATGGTAGCCGGACTTGCAGGTTCCACAGCAAGCGTTTACGCAGCAGAGGACACAATTACAGTCGGATTTTCACAGGTTGGCGCTGAGTCTGACTGGCGTACAGCAAACACCGAGTCCATGAAATCTACTTTCTCTGAGGAAAATGGCTATGAGCTGATCTTTGACGATGCACAGCAGAAACAGGAAAACCAGCTTACAGCGATCCGTAACTTCATTCAGCAGGAAGTTGACTATATCGTACTTGCTCCTGTAACAGAGACTGGCTGGGATACTGTTCTTCAGGAAGCAAAGGATGCGGGAATTCCGGTTATTATTGTTGACCGTATGGTAGATGTATCTGATGACAGCCTTTACACTGCATGGGTTGGTTCAAACTTCAAACTGGAAGGTCAGAAAGCTATGGCATGGCTGGATGCATATCTGGAAGCAAAAGGCCGCGGAGATGAGGAAATCAATCTGGTAGATATCCAGGGAACTATCGGCGCTTCTGCACAGATCGGACGTACAGAAGGCTTTGATGAGGCTGTTGAGGCTCATGACAACTGGACGACACTTGCACAGCAGTCTGGTGAGTTTACTCAGGCAAAAGGTCAGGAAGTTATGGAGTCTATCCTGAAACAGAGCGGCGACGATATCGACGTTGTATACTGTGAGAACGACAACGAGGCATTTGGCGCTATCGATGCCATCGAGGCAGCCGGTTATGAAGTAGGCGGTGAAGAAGGTCAGATTCTTGTTATGTCCTTCGATACTACAAACGCAGGTCTTACTGAGACACTTGCAGGAAAGATCACACTGAACACAGAGTGCAACCCGCTTCACGGACCTCGCGTAGAGGAGATCATCCAGAAACTGGAAGCAGGAGAAGAAGTTGAGAAACAGGCATATGTAGACGAGGTTGCATTTGCATCTGACGATACTGTAACATCTGTAACAATCGAAGATCAGGACTATGAGATCACACCGATCACACAGGAGATCATCGACGGACGTGCATATTAATGAAAGCCTGAAAAAGGATTTTAATATATGCAGGAGCTTTTGTGAAAGCTGAGTGACAGAAAATGAATCCGGAGCGTGGTACATAATTCGGAAAACCCGGATCAGTGGACCACGCTCCTTTTATGCTCAAAATCAGACAAAAATGCAGGATACGGAGCATTTTTACGGAAAAACAGTTTTTAGGGAAAGCAGGTGGAAAGAATATGGAACAAAATGTTGTGCTGGAAATGCGTGATATCAGTAAAAATTTTACCGGTGTCCGTGCCCTTTCCCATGTGGATTTTACTTTACGAAAAGGTGAGATCCATGCGTTGATGGGGGAAAACGGAGCCGGAAAATCCACGCTGATCAAGGTCCTGACCGGTGTGCATGAATTTGAGAGCGGAACCATCCACATGGATGGAAAAACAGGAGAGATCATCAATCATTCTCCCCAGGAGGCACAGGAGAACGGTATCAGTACCGTATACCAGGAAGTAAATCTCTGTCCCAACCTGACAGTGGCGGAAAATCTTTTTATCGGACGTGAGCCGCGGAAGATGGGAATGATAAACTGGAAGGAAATGAATGAACGGTCAGAAAAGCTTCTGGAAAGCCTGAACATTCATGTACCTCCCACACAGATGCTGGATGAATGTTCGGTGGCGATCCAGCAGATGATCGCTATTGCCCGCGCGGTAGATATGAAATGTCAGGTGCTGATCCTGGATGAGCCTACTTCTTCACTGGATGACGATGAAGTGGAAAAATTATTTGTGCTGATGAGAAGACTTCGTGACGAAGGCGTAGGTATTATTTTTGTTACCCATTTCCTGGAGCAGGTTTATGCAGTCTGCGACAGGATCACTGTTCTCCGTAACGGTGAACTGGTAGGGGAATATGAGACAAAGGATCTGCCCCGTGTTATGCTGGTAGCCAAGATGATGGGTAAAGATTTTGATGATCTGGCTGATATCAAAAGTGCTCACGAAGGAAAAAGAACAGCAGAAACCACTCCGGTCATTGAAGCAGAAGGAATCGGACATAAAGGCACCATTAAGCCCTTTAATATTAAGATCAACAAAGGCGAAGTTATTGGTCTTACCGGACTTTTGGGCTCCGGACGTTCCGAACTGGTACGTGCGATTTACGGCGCTGACAAGGCGGACAGCGGCAAGCTGAAGGTAAACGGCAAGGAAGTGAAGATCAACAGTCCTCTGGATGCCATGAAGCTTGGTATGGCATATCTTCCTGAGGATCGTAAGGCAGAAGGTATTATTGCAGACCTTTCTGTAAGAGAAAATATCATCATTGCTCTTCAGGCAAAACGCGGCATGTTCCATCCGTTAAGCCGTAAGGAAATGGAAGAGGCTGCAGATAAGTATATTGACATGCTGCAGATAAAAACAGCCAGCCGTGAAACACCGATCAAGAGTCTTTCCGGAGGAAACCAGCAGAAGGTGATCCTGGGAAGATGGCTGCTGACAAATCCGGAGTATCTGATTCTGGACGAGCCTACCAGAGGTATTGATATCGGTACAAAGACAGAGATCCAGAAGATCGTGCTGGATCTTGCAGATGAAGGAATGGCAGTGACCTTTATTTCTTCTGAGGTAGAGGAAATGCTTCGTACCTGCTCCCGTATGGCGGTTCTCCGCGACGGTGAAAAGGTAGGGGAACTGGAGGAAAGCGAACTGTCCCAGAGCAGCATCATGAAGGCCATTGCAGGAGGTGACGATAAGAATGAATAAGAGTAAATTAAAAAAGATCACAAGCGCAAGGCTTTTTCTCCCTGTCGTGTGTCTGATCGCCGTGCTTTTGATCAATGTGATAAAAACACCGGACTTTTTTAATGTATCTATTCGTAACGGTGTCCTTTACGGATATATTATTGACGTAATAAACCGTGCTTCGGAACTGGTTATCCTTGCGGTAGGTATGACTTTGGTAACAGCAGCTTCCGGTGGACAGGATATCAGTGTGGGTGCGGTAATGGCAGTGGCAGCTGCGGTAGGCTGTCAGATCCTTTCCGGCGGACAGACTTCAGTTACGGAATATCAGAATCCTCTTATCCTTGCAGTGCTGGCAGCGCTTCTGGCAGCAGCATTATGCGGGGCATTTAACGGATTTCTGGTGGCAAAGCTGCATATCCAGCCGATGGTTGCTACTTTGATCCTTTATACAGCAGGACGAGGAATTGCACAGCTTGTTACAAACGGACAGATCACTTATATCCGTGTGGATTCCTACAAAATGGCAGGCGGCTATATCGGCAAATGCCCGATCCCTACTCCAATCTTTTTTGCCATTGTTACAGTTGTGATTGTTACGCTGATCCTGAAAAAGACGGCTCTTGGACTTTATATTGAAAGTGTTGGCATTAACGGTAAGGCAGCCCGTCTGGTTGGTTTGAATTCTACTATGATCAAATTTCTTACCTATGTGATCTGCGGTATTCTGGCAGGTATTGCAGGAATCGTTGCATCCAGCCGTATTTATTCTGCAGATGCAAATAACATTGGTCTGAACCTGGAAATGGATGCCATTCTGGCAGTTGCTCTTGGGGGCAACTTCCTTGGAGGCGGTAGATTCAGTCTGGTAGGTTCCGTGATCGGCGCTTATACCATTCAGGCTCTCACTACAACTCTTTATGCAATGAATGTAAAAGCTGACCAGCTTCCTGTATATAAGGCTATCGTTGTCATTATTATCGTAACGCTTCAAAGCGAAGTATTTAAGAAATTTATTGCCGGACTGAAAAACAAAAAAGCTTCCGGTACAGTGGCAGAAGGAGGGCAGAAAGCATGAAACAGAAAAAGAAAATGACAAGTACAGGCTTTCTTCTGCTGATCACTATTGTATTATTCTTTGTTATGTATGCAGCAGGCATGGTGATCTTTGCAGATAAAGGCTTTGCAAAACCACAGATGTTTTTGAATCTGTTTGTATCAAATGCCGGACTTCTTGTTATTGCATGTGGACTTACCATTGTAATGATCACGGGAGGAATTGATATTTCTGTTGGTTCTGTTACTGCACTTGTATGTATGGTGATGGCAGATCTGATGGAAAATAAAGGTGCAAGCGCTTACGTGGCAGTTCTGGCGGCGCTTGGAATCGGACTTCTTTTTGGTATTGTTCAGGGATATCTGGTAACTTATATGGGAATCCAGCCTTTTATTGTAACACTGGCAGGTATGTTTTTTGGACGAGGTCTGACTGCGATCATCAGCACAGATATGATCGCCATTAAAAACAAATTGTTCCTGAAATGGGCAAACTATCGTTTTTACATGCCTTTTGGTTCTACAAATAAAAAAGGAAAATTTATCCCGGCTTACATACCTCCTACCGTTGTGATCGCTCTGATCGTTGTGATCCTTTGTGCGATCCTTCTGAAATACCGTAAATTCGGACGTAAGCTCTATGCTATCGGCGGAAATAAACAAAGTGCCCTGATGATGGGCCTGGACGTAAAGAAAACTATGTTTAAGGCATATGTACTGAACGGATTTCTTGCAGGTCTTGGCGGTTTCCTGTTCTGTCTGAACAGCTGTGCCGGATTCGTAGAGCAGGCAAAAGGTCTTGAAATGGACGCTATCTCTTCGGCAGTTATTGGCGGAACCCTTCTTTCCGGTGGTGTGGGAACTCCTATCGGAACTATGTTTGGCGTTCTGATCAAAGGCACGATTTCCAGTCTGATCACTGCACAGGGCTCACTTTCCAGCTGGTGGGTAAGAATCGTTCTTTCTGCCCTTCTGTGCTTCTTCATTGTGATCCAGTCTGTATTGGCTTCTGCGAAAAAGAAAAAATGATGGGTGTGGAAAAAGAAAGATAAACATTGATGTTTCACCGGAAGGATATTATAATAAAAACATGATATGATTAAAAACCGGGAGGATTTACAATGGGTGTAAATGAAACAAAAGAAATGATCTTAAATAACAAGACAGCTCTTGGTATCGAATTTGGTTCTACCAGGATCAAGGCTGTTCTTGTGGATGCAGAAAATGCTCCGATCGCATCAGGAAGCTATGACTGGGAAAACCGTCTGGAAGATGGAATCTGGACTTATCATCTGGAAGATATCCAGGCAGGTCTCCAGGGCAGCTACAAGGCTCTTGCAGAGGATGTAAAGGAAAAATACGGTGTAGAGCTGACAAGTGTAGGCGCTCTTGGCGTCAGTGCCATGATGCACGGATATATGCCGTTTAATAAAGAAGGAGAGCTTCTGGTTCCTTTCCGTACCTGGAGAAATAATATCACTGCACAGGCTTCTGAGGAACTGATGGAACTGTTCCAGTATAATATTCCTCAGAGATGGAGCATAGCTCATCTTTATCAGGCAATCCTGAATAAAGAAGAGCATGTGAAGGATATTGATTTTATGTGTACTCTGGAAGCATATGTACACTGGCAGCTGACAGGCAGACGTATCCAGGGTATCGGCGATGCAGCAGGTATGTTCCCTGTTGATCCGGAAACAAAAGATTACAATGAAGAAATGGTACAGAAGTTTGATAAGCTTGTGGAGCCTTATGGATTCTCATGGAAACTTCGTGACATCATGCCGGAAGTTAAAGTTGCAGGAGAGGAAGCAGGAATTCTTACAGAAGCCGGAGCAAAACTTCTTGACCCGTCCGGAAAACTTCAGGCAGGTATTCCTATGTGTCCGCCGGAAGGCGATGCAGGAACCGGAATGGTGGCAACAAACAGCGTAAGACAGAGAACAGGTAATGTTTCTGCCGGTACTTCTGTATTTGCCATGATCGTTCTGGAAAAAGAGCTGTCCAGACCATATAAAGAGATCGATATGGTTACCACTCCGGCAGGCGATCTGGTTGCTATGGCTCATTCCAATAACTGTACTTCTGACTTGAATGCATGGGTGAATGTATTTAAGGAATTTACAGAGGCAATGGGAATGGAAGTGGATATGAACAAGCTTTTCGGCACCCTTTACAACAAAGCTATGGAAGGTGATGCAGACTGCGGCGGACTTTTGTCTTACTGCTACTTCTCCGGAGAGCATATGACTGGCTTTGAAGAAGGACGTCCTCTTTTTGTACGTTCCCCTGAAAGCAGATTTACACTTGCAAACTTTATGAGAACGAATCTGTATACCTGTCTTGGCGCTATGAGAGTGGGTCTGAACCTTCTTCTGGAAAAAGAACAGGTAAAGATTGACAGACTTCTGGGACACGGCGGACTCTTTAAGACAAAGGGTGTAGGCCAGCAGATCCTTGCCGATGCAGTAAACGCACCGGTTTCTGTAATGGAGACTGCAGGTGAAGGCGGCGCATGGGGTATTGCACTTCTGGCTTCCTATCTGATTAACAAAGAAGATGGAGAAGAACTTGCGGATTATCTGGATAATAAAGTGTTTGCAGGAAACGAAGGCAGCACCCTGGATCCGGATCCGGCAGGAGTAGAAGGCTTTAATGTATTTATGGAAAGATACATGAAAGGTCTGGAGATCGAAAGAGCAGCAGTTGATTCAAAAATCTGGTAAAAGATAAAATAAGAAGAAATAAAGCAGGGTTCTGTTTCTGAAATGAGAGACAGAGCCCTGCTTTTATCTTTTTAATAAGATCTTCCTGTAAAAATACAGACAGTTCGTGGACGCATGATAAAGTCACCTGTAATCCTGGTTTCCTGTCCCTGAGGATAGAAATATCTTCCCTGTCCGTCACCATAGGTATTGACACTTAAATACCATGCACCTCGTTTTCGAAGATCAGGGAGAGTAACTGTTACATCTTCCCAGTAGGTATTTACGCAGATACAGACCAGATCGTCTCTTCCTTTTTCTTTGTCATAGCCGGCGAAGCTGACAGTAAAGGTACGGGCATCTCTGGGAATCGTGACATCTTCTGCATTGGTATTGTGAGTGTGCAGCGGATCCATACCGCAGACAGCATCAGGCAGTTTTTTGCGTATCACAAGATGTTCTTTTCTATAGGCGATCATGAATTTGAAGAATTCAAAAAGATCTTTATTTTTATCCAGAAGGCTCCAGTCCAGCCAGGAAACTTCATTATCCTGACAATAGCTGTTGTTGTTTCCGAATTTTGTATTTCCGAATTCATCTCCGGCAAGGAACATAGGAGTGCCACGGCTGCACAGAAGAACTGCACAGGCGTTGCGGATCATTCGGTAACGCAGCTTCAGTACTTCCGGATCGTCGGTTTCTCCTTCGGCGCCGCAGTTCCAGCTGCGGTTGTCGTTGGCGCCGTCAGTATTGTCCCAGCCGTTCATTTCATTATGTTTGTCATTATAGGCATAGAGATCATACATGGTAAAACCGTCGTGACAGGTAAGGAAATTGACACAGGAATTATAACCGGCATAATTCCCTTTAGGATTATCATAATAGCCGCCGTAAAGATCTCCGGATCCGGAGATACTCCATGCAGCGTCCCAGGACTGCCAGCAGTCGCCTTTCAGAAAACCTCTGAGAGAATCACGGTACCGTCCGTTCCATTCTGCCCAGCGTCCGCTTGCAGGAAAGCTTCCCACCTGATACATGCCGCCGGCATCCCAGGCTTCTGCGATCAGCTTGACATTGCGCAGAAGAGGGTCAGAAGCAAGCGTGCGGAGAAGAGGGGGATTGTTCATAGGAGAACCATCCTCATTTCGGCCAAGAATACTTGCCAGGTCAAAACGGAACCCGTCTACCCGGTAATTTACCGTCCAGTATCGAAGGCATTCCAGGATCATCTGCTGGACCACAGGATGGTTGCAGTTCAGTGTATTCCCACAGCCGCTGAAATTGTAGTAATTTCCATCAGGAGTCAGCATGTAATAAATATTGTTGTCAAAGCCTTTGAAGCAGAAGGTTCTTCCAAGTTCGTTTCCCTCGGCAGTATGGTTAAATACCACATCCAGGATTACTTCGATACCATTGTCATGAAGGGATTTGATAAGGGTCTTCAGTTCCGTTCCCTCACGGTTATATTCGTTGACGGAGGTGTAGCTGGTATTGGGGGCAAAAAAGCTGACTGTGTTATAGCCCCAGTATTCCAGAAGACGATTGCCGTTTACTTCCCGGGCATTCA
>URWL01000053.1 GCA_900551465.1 uncultured Blautia sp.
TACCTCTCCGGCTATGGATTTTGCTTCTTTCTGCCGTTCTTCGGTAGCATTACAAATAGTGTTTAAAATATTGTCAATATTTAAAACATTATTATCATACCTCTTTTTGCAGAGAATTTCAACTAATTCTTTAAATTTGTTGTAATTAAATGTCGTCTGCGAAACAACACAGGGGATTTTGTCCGGATCAGGAACAAAATTCTCCGTTTCCTCTCTGCTTCTGAGGACTGTACAGGACCCTTCGCACCATCCGCAGATTCCCTTCACTTCAGGATGATCCGGATCACCGAATATTATGATCTGTTTTCCGGCTCTGCTTTCCCGCTCTACGATCCGGTGTATCTTCAGTACGAAAGGACAGGTAACATCCACAAAGGAAAGACCGGCAGCTTTAAGCTTCTCATACACCTCACGTCCTACTCCATGAGAACGGATCACTACAGTTCCCTTACGGATGCCAGGAATATCCTCCTCCTGGATTACTGAAACACCTTTTTTTTCCAGATCTGAGACAACTTCCTCATTATGGATAATAGGTCCCAGAGTGTAAATAGGAGAAACGCCTTCTTCGATGAGTTCATAAACTCTGTCCACCGCACGCTTTACACCAAAACAGAAACCGGCAGTTTTTGCAGTCTTAACCTTCATTTTTCCCAACCTCATCTGATAATATCACTTTTTCTCTGAAGATCTGTAAAATACTTTTTACCACTTCCTCAATCGTCATTTCAGAAGAATCTACAAGCACAGCATCTTCTGCCTGTTTCAAAGGCGAGATTTCTCTGCTCATATCTCTCATATCACGTTCTTCAATATCTCTTCGGATTTCATCCAGATTACATTTCTCACCTTTTTCCTGAAGTTCAAGGTAACGACGTTTTGCCCTGGTAATAGAACTTGCAGTAAGATAAATCTTCACATCTGCATCCGGAAGAATCGTAGTGCCGATATCTCTTCCATCCATAACAACATTCATAGAGGCAGCCAGTTTTCTCTGAAGATCCAGAAGCTTTTCTCTTACCTTAGGATTAGCCGAACTGACAGAAGCCATGTTGCCAACTTCCTCTGTACGCAGGAAAGCATTTACGTTCTCACCATTTAAAAGAACAATCTGTTCTCCGTTTTTATATTCAATGGAAATCTCTGCGCCCTGGCAGGCATCTCCGATCAGTGCAGGATTTTCTCTGTCCACCTTACAGCGGAGAAGATAAAGGGCCATTGCCCTGTACATTGCTCCTGTATCTACATACACACAGGAAAGCTCTTTTGCAACCTTTTTTGCGATGGTGCTTTTTCCGGCTCCTGCCGGGCCATCAATAGCAATATTATAGCTCATTTTACTTTTCTCCTTATTCTTCACACACAGCCATAGCTGCAAGATAAGCAGTAGACCAGGCTATCTGAAGATTAAATCCGCCGGTTACTGCATCAAGATCAAGTACTTCTCCAACAAAATACAGATCTGACACTTTTTTTGACTCCATGGTTGCAGGATTGATCTCCTTTACGGAAACACCGCCTCTGGTGATCACAGCTTCCTTGAATTCTCCAAGACCGATAATGGTAAATGGAAAAGCTTTTACAAAAGCTCCAAAACGCAGTCTTTCTTCCCTGGATATCTCATGAATTGGTTTTTCAGGAGGAATCCCGCCGATTTTCAGCATAACAGGAGTCAGTGAAGATGGAAAAAGAACTCCTATCACATTTTTAAACTGTTTGTTTTTCCTTGTTTCAAACTCTCTGAGAATGCGGCTGTCTAACTGTTCCGGAGAAAGTGCGGGCTTCAGATCCAAAAATGCTGTCAATTCCCCATTTTTTTTCAGAGCCGTACCTATATGAGCACTGGCAGACAATACAAGCGGACCTGTAATTCCTGAATGTGTGAACATCATTTCTCCAAAATCTCTGTAAAGGATCTTTTTACCGTTTTTTACGGTCAGTTCAACATTTTTCAAAGAAAGTCCGGCCATTTCCGGAATGTAATCCTCTTTTGTGTGAAGAGGAACAAGTGATGGAGAAAGCTCAGTCACACTATGTCCGGCTTTTTCTGCAAAACGATAACCGTCTCCGGTAGCTCCTGTTGTAGGATAGGACAAGCCTCCGGTGGCTACGATCACCGCATCTCCTTTGCAGACACTTCCATCAGAAAGACACACACCTTCTGCTTTTCCCTCTTCCAGAAGCAGGCTTTTTACCTGACTTTTTAAATGAATACAGACACCATATTCTTTCATTTTTCTTTCCAGAGCACGAATAATATCAGAAGAATGATCAGAGCATGGAAATACACGATTACCCCGCTCAGTTTTCAGAGGAGTTCCTGCTTCCTCAAGAAAATCCATCATATCCTGGCTGGTAAATGTATAAAAGGCACTGTACAGAAATTTTGCATTCTGAACCACTGAATTCAACAATTCCTCAGGGCTGCAGTCATTAGTTACATTGCACCGCCCCTTACCTGTAATATACAGTTTTTTCCCAAGCTTTTCATTTTTTTCAAAGAGTGTTACTTCACAGCCGTTTTTTGCAGCAAAAATCGACGCAAGCATACCGGCAGCTCCGCCTCCCACAATAATGACTCTTTTTTTATTCATGAATATCCTTTCATACAGGAAAGGGCTGTTAATGAAGCACAGCTTCACAACAGCCCCTTAACCTTTTACGTTATTTTATACCGGATAAGCTCCGTTTTTTGTATCTGCTGCTGTTTCGTCAACCTTTGTCTCCTGTGCCTGACGGTATTTGAAGAACTCAGTAGCAACCTGCGGGAAGAGAGCATAAGAAAGAACATCTTCATCCTGCTTCTTGTACTGTGCCATTTCACCTTCCAGTTTATCAAGCTCATTTTCAATAAGGTCTGCCGGACGGCAGGTGATCGGCTGAGTATCTCCGATACATTTTTTCTGTACTTCCGGGTCAAACGGTTTTACAGTTGCACCATATTTACCGCTTAAGATATCCTTGGTTTCTTTTGTAACCATCTTATATCTTTCACCCATAAGAACATTAAATACAGCCTGAGTACCAACGATCTGAGAAGACGGAGTAACCAGAGGCGGCTCGCCAAGGTCTTTACGTACTCTCGGAACCTCTTCCAGAACATCATAGAATTTATCTTCTGCATGCTGTTCTTTCAGCTGAGATGTCAGATTGGAAAGCATACCTCCTGGTACCTGATACAGAAGAGTCTTAATGTTAACACCAAGGTTCTTCGGATTCAGAAGGCCGCTGTCAAGAGCCTCGTCACGGATCGGACGGAAGTAGTCAGCAATCTCAGCAAGAAGCTGCTGATCAAATCCTGTATCATACGGTGTTCCCTTAAAGGTCTCAACCATAACCTCTGTTGCAGGCTGGGAAGTTCCCAGTGCAAACGGAGAAATTGCTGTATCGATAATATCAACGCCCGCTTCTACTGCTTTCATGTAAGTCATGGAAGCAACACCTGAAGTATAATGTGTATGAAGATCGATCGGGATCTTAACCGCATCTTTCAGAGCGCCTACAAGCTCTGTTGCCTGATACGGCAGAAGAAGACCCGCCATATCCTTGATACAAATGGAGTCTGCACCCATTTCTTCGATTTCTTTTGCAATATTTGTCCAATATTCCAGTGTATAGGCATCTCCAAGTGTATAAGACAGCGCTACCTGTGCATGCGCTTTTTCTTTATTAGCTGCCTTTACTGCTGTTTTCAGGTTACGCATATCATTCAGACAGTCAAAAATACGAATGATATCAATACCGTTTGCTGCAGATTTCTGTACAAAATACTCTACAACATCGTCTGCATAAGGACGGTATCCCAGGATATTCTGTCCACGGAACAGCATCTGAAGTTTTGTATTCTTAAATCCATCACGGAATTTACGAAGTCTTTCCCACGGATCCTCTTTCAGGAAACGGAGGGAAGCATCAAAAGTAGCGCCGCCCCAGCATTCTACTGCATGGTAGCCTACCTTATCCATTTTATCAACGATTGGAAGCATCTGTTCTGTGCTGAGTCTTGTAGCGATCAGGGACTGATGCGCATCACGCAGGACAGTTTCCACGATTTTTACAGGTTTTTTCTCTAATTCTGCCATTATTTATTCTCCTTGATCTAAAATACAGAATAATATAATTCACTTTTTGACCGATGTCCGCAGCTTTTTTCTATCAGACACCAAAAATCGCCATGAAGGTTCCGGCTGCTACAGCTGTACCTATTACACCTGCTACGTTTGGTCCCATGGCATGCATCAGCAGGAAATTGGTAGGATCTGCTTCTGCACCTACCTTCTGAGATACACGGGCTGCCATCGGAACTGCAGATACACCGGCAGAACCAATCAACGGATTGATCTTTCCGCCGGAAAGCTTACACATAAGCTTGCCAAGCATAACACCGCCAAATGTACCAAAAGCAAAAGCCACAAGTCCAAGTGCTACGATTTTCAGTGTATCCAGGTTCAGGAATGCTTCCGCGCTTGTGGAAGCTCCTACAGAAGTACCCAGAAGGATAACTACGATATACATCATTGCATTGGATGCAGTTTCTGTAAGCTGTTTTACAACTCCTGATTCACGGAACAGGTTACCAAGCATCAGCATACCTACCAGCGGAGCTGTTGTAGGAAGGATCAGGCAAACTACAATTGTGATCACGATTGGGAAAAGAATTTTTTCCAGTTTGCTGACCGGACGAAGCTGATCCATTTTGATCTTACGTTCTTTTTCTGTTGTAAACAGTTTCATGATCGGCGGCTGAATGATCGGAACCAGTGACATATAGGAATATGCCGCCACCGCAATAGGTCCCATAAGGGCAGTCTGTCCAAGTTTTCCTGCAAGGAAAATAGATGTCGGACCATCAGCTCCTCCGATAATAGAAATAGCTGCTGCTGCTTTTCCATTAAATCCAAGAAGGATTGCAAGGAAGTAAGCAACATAAATACCAAGCTGTGCTGCCGCACCAAGAAGGAAGCTCTTAGGATTGGCAATCAGCGGGCCAAAGTCTGTCATGGCACCTACGCCCATAAAGATCAGAGACGGAAGGATACTCCACTCATCAAGTAAGTAGAAGTAATGAAGAAGTCCGCCAACTCCGTTGGACATATCTTCCGGATGTGCCATAATATCCGGGTAAATATTTACAAGAAGCATACCAAAAGCGATCGGAACAAGAAGAAGAGGTTCAAATCCCTTTTTAATTGCAAGGAATAAGAATACACATGCCACCGCGATCATCAGATAGTTGCCCCATGTAAGGTTAAAGAAAGCTGTCTGATGAATCAGGTTAGACAGGGTTTCTGCAACATTAGACATCTGAATACCTCCCGTCTTAGTTCATGGTTGCCAGGGTATCTCCGTTTTCTACGGAAGCACCTTCTGTTGTATCGATACTTGCAACTGTACCATCCTGAGGTGCAACTACAGGAATCTCCATCTTCATGGATTCAAGGATCACAATGCTGTCACCGGCTTTTACTGCCTGTCCGGCAGCTGCAACAACCTTCAGTACTTTTCCCGGAACAGAAGCAGTTACTTTAACAGCGCCTGCGCCTGCTGCCGGTGCTGCTGCCTTCGGTGCTGCCGGTGCTGCTTTTGGAGCTGCTGGCGCTGCCTTCGGTGCTGCTGCCGGTGCAGATACGCTGCCGGTCTCTTCTACAGTTACTTCATATGCAGTTCCGTTTACGGTAATTGTATAGCTTTTCATTTTATTATCCTCCTAATTAACAATTATCTTCTTGGACGTTTGATTTTACGAATAGAACGTACAACAAATCCATCAGTGCTTGTTCCTTCAGCCGCTGCAATAGCTGCTGCAATAACTGCGATCAGCTCGTTGTCATCGCTGAGTTCTACAGTTTCCGCTGCTGGCGCTGCCGGCGCAGGTGTCGGTACAGACGCAGGTTCTTTTTTCTCTTTTTTAGCTACTGAGGAACCTGGGATGAACTTGAACATGGAGATCACAAAGATCAAAAGGATCAGGATCACAAATACTGTTCCAAGTCCCATAAGGGTATTTAACCCCGCATTCTTCATAGTTGTTGACAGCGGATACTGAACATTCACTGCTACCGATGCAGGAGTGACCATTCCGTCATTCTCTTCAAACACATAAACGAATTCTGCATCAAGCTTTTCGAAATCAACCGGTACAGTAGCTGTATACTGACGGTTTGAAAACTCAACCTCAGCTGAGCCTGCTTCTACAAACTCTCCTACCGACTCTCTTGCATCATCCCAGGCTGTCATTGCACTTACAGTAAATTCATCTCCGGATTCAAGATAAGATTTGATCTCATCCTCTCCAAGTGTGACGATCTCACTGGTCAGACCCTCTGCAGTCATAACGATCTGGGTATTGATTGACTCATCGATCTCACCGCCTGCCATTACAACTGCTGCGCCGGAAAAAGTAAGAGAAGCAGCGCAGACTGCTGCCGCACAAGCAGAAGACGCTCTTTTTAACATCTGATTCATATGCTCACCTCTCTTAGACTGCGCTGTGCTTTTTAGCCGGGCGGTCTTCTCTCTTTGTGAACAGCATTTCGAAAGCTCCGATCACATATTTTCTTGTATCAGCCGGAGCAATAACTGTGTCCACGTAGCCTCTTGCTGCTGCAGATGCAACACCGGACTGAAGTTCTCTGTACTCAGCTGCTTTTTCATTCAATACCGCAGCATCCGCTCCCGGATACATGATCTTAGCTGCAAGAGAAGCATCCATCATGCCGATTTCTGCATTTTCCCATGCGTAAACAAGATCTGCGCCTACGGACTTACTGTTCATAGCAACATATGCAGTACCATATGCCTTGCCGATGATCACATTCACCTTCGGAACAGTAGCATCTGCAAATGCATGAATCATGTCACCAACAGATTTTGCCATCATTTTTTCATTGCAGAGAGTAGCCTTAAATCCGGTAACATTTGTAAGAGTAAGTACAGGAATATCAAAAGCATCACAGAATTTCACAAAATCTGCTGCCTTTCTTGCGCCTCTTGCAGAAATAGTTCCATCGAACTCTTCTGTTTTCTCGCCTTCTTCATTGTAAGCTTCTGTTCTGTTTGCCACTGCGCCGACAGTTGCTCCATTCAGGCGGAGGAATCCTGTTACAATATCCTTGCCGTACTCTTTCTTTGTTTCAAAGAAAAATCCGTCATCTGCAATTCTGGAAAGTGCAATAGAGGTATCTCCGGCACAGGCTGCCAGATCATCACAGGTACGGTTCAGATCGTCTGTGCATTCTACAAAAGAGTCATTGTCTTCAAAATTAGAAGGAAGGAGGCTGACAAGCTGACGGATCTCTCCAAGGATTTCCTCTTCAGTGCCGACTCCATCAATAAGACCAGTTTCCTGACTCTGGAACTCAGCTGCAGCTGTATCACATTTATCAACATGATTTCCCTCAAGTGCATTTGGTGTATTTACAAACATTTTACCTTTTTTTGCTTCCATAAAAGTAAAATCTGTCAGTGCAGGAACTACTGCCATTCCACCGCCGCAGGTACCAAAAACTGCAGTGATCTGCGGGATCATTCCAGATGCCAGAGTCTGTTTCAGGTAAATAGAACCAAAAGCTTCCAGCGCATCTGTTGCTTCCTGAAGTCTCAGACCGGCACAGTCAACAAGACCGATAACAGGAGCTCCTGTTTTCATTGCAAGATCATAGAGTGCGGAAATTTTCTTTGCATGCATTTCCCCTACAGTTCCGTTCAGAACTGAAGCGTCCTGGCTGTACACATATACAAGATTTCCGTCGATGACACCTGAGCCGGTGATCACACCGTCTGAAGGTGCTTTTGTTTCAGTCATGTTAAAATCAGTATTTCTTGCTGTAATACTTTTGCCGATTTCAACAAAACTGTTCGCATCAAGCAAAGAAATAATTCTTGTGCTTGCTAAACTTGGTGTTGCATTACTCATTCTCGTTTGCCCTCCATTTTTATAAGAATTTTAAGTATAACCAAAATTTCAGCCGATTATAATTGTACCCTTTTTTCAAAAATATTTCAATAGGATAACGTGTTTTTGTTAAAAATTTAACCTCATTCTTTTTGGCAGGGCATACAATTTTTTATAGGAATTATATTTTGTTTTAATGAAAAAATTCGTGAAAAACCTGATCCATACACCAGAAAAAAGAGAGTTCCTTTACCGTTCTGTCTGCTGTCACAGGATAAGAGGCAACTGGCCTGCCGTCAAGACTGCACGTATAGGTACCAATCTGTTCCCCTTTTTTCACAGGCGCCTGCAGTTCTTCCTGCAGATCCAGGCTGTAGCTGAGACTTTCCCCTTTTTTCAGAAGGATTCTTTTTCGTCTGTCTTTTTCTGATATGGAAACCACTCCGTGAACAATCGCCTTATCGCCAATCGTCATATTTCTTTCTACGCCATTTTTTACTTCTACGCTGCAGTTTCCCGGAACTTTCCAAAGTGCTTCATAAAAAAAATTATTTTTTCCGTACTCAAGGAGCTTTTTTGTATCTTTCCACTTATATGTCTTATTGTTCGGCCATCCACAGCCTAAAAGAGAAATGATCAGAAGTTTTTCTTCCTGTCTGCACGCACATACATAACAATATCCTGCATCTCCTGTAAATCCGGTTTTTCCCGAAAGAACTCCTTCGGTCATATCCAGAAGGGCATTTGTGTTGCGAAGGGAAAAAAAACGTGTTTTATTTAAGTCAGAAAATGTATATTCTCTGGTTTCGGTAATTTTAAGGAACGTTTTATTGTTTATAGCATATCTCATAATAAGAGCAAGATCACGTGCTGTTGTATGATGTTTTCCATTTTCATCCTCTGCGTCCAGTCCATTAGGAGTAATAAAATAACTATCCGTACACCCTATTTCCTCAGCCTTTTCATTCATCATTTCTGCAAATCCCTCAACAGACCCTCCAATATGCTCTGCAATTGCCACGGCAGTGTCATTATGGCTCATCAGCATCAGCGAGTACAGAAGATCTTCCAGATAATACTGTTCTCCTTCCTCAAGCCCCAGCTGTACATCCGGCTGTGCCGCCGCTTTAGAAGAAACCATTACATAATCATCTCCTGCCCCGTTTTCAAGGGCAAGGATACATGTAAGTACCTTGGTGGTACTGGCATTTGCCCTCGGTGTATCTCCATCCTTTTCATAAAGAATTCTTCCGGAAAGCCCATCCATAAGCA
>URWL01000054.1 GCA_900551465.1 uncultured Blautia sp.
CAGAGAGTCAGCACGATTCTGGATGCAGATCGTATTCTGGTGGTGGATGATGGACAGATTGTAGGAAACGGAACACATAAGGAGTTGTTAACTACATGTCCTCTTTATCGGGAAATTGCAGAGATACAGTTGGGAAAGGAGGCAGTCTGAGATGAAGAATACAACGATATTTAAGCGCCTTTTAGGCTATCTGAAAGCATATCGTCTGCGTCTGATCCTGGTGATTTTGTCAGCGGTTATCAGTACGGCTTTTATGGTTCTGGCACCTTTTCTTGTGGGAAAGGTGACTACAACACTTTTTGCCAGCATTGCAGACGGTGTGTTTTACTGGGAAACAATCCTCTGGCTTCTGGCAGCTCTGGTTGCCCTGTATTTTGTTTCTCAGCTGTTTTCCTTTTTGCAGGGATTTGGAATGGCAAAGATCACGGCTAATGTGATGCAGACCATCCGAAGAGAGATCGATGAGAAAATGCATCGTTTAAAATTGAATTATTATGACGCCCATACTCATGGAGACATATTAAGTGTGATTACCAATGATGTAGACACTATCAATAATACCATCAGTCAGAATCTGACCGCGGTAGTGACTCAGGTGACAACGGCGGCAGGTGTTTTGATCATGATGCTGCTGATCAGTCCGCCATTGTCTCTGATTCCGATCATTATGGTTCCTCTGTCTCTTTTGAGCGCGGCAGGAGTAATGAAGGCCAGTGAGAAATATTATGGGGAACAGCAGGAACTGCTGGGAAAACTGAACGGTTATGTAGAAGAAATGTATAATGGACAGTCAGTGGTACAGACTTTTAATTATCAGGAACGTGCAAAGAAGGCATTTGCCGGACTGAACGACGCACTGAAAACCAGTTCCAGAAAAGCAGAAACGACAGCGGGGGCAGTCAGTCCGATCACAACTCTTGTAAATGATCTTGGGTATGTGCTTTGTGCAGCCGTTGGCTGTCTCTGGGCCATTGCCGGAAAAATTGCCGTAGGAAACGTGCAGGCTATGCTGGAATACACATGGCGTTTCGCGGAGCCGTTTTCTGCCATTGCAGGAATGGTAGGAAGTTTTGGAGCGGCAGCGGCAGCAGGTAATCGTATTTTCAGTCTTCTGGATGCAGAAGAGGAGATTCCGGACAGTGAACAGTGTGTGGTTCCTGACGACCGAAGCGGACAGGTTACTTTTGAAAACGTAAAATTTGGATATACACCAGAGCACCTTCTTATGAATGGAATCAATCTGACAGTAAAGCCTGGACAGAAGGTTGCAGTGGTAGGTCCGACAGGCGCCGGAAAAACTACCCTTATCAATCTTCTGATGCGTTTCTATGAGGTAAACGGAGGCTCCATTAAAGTAGACGGTGTCAAAATTACGGACATGACAAGAGAGGAACTTCGTAACCGATTTGGCATGGTTCTTCAGGATACCTGGCTGTTTGAGGGGACTATTGGAGAAAATATCGGATATTCAGAAGAGAATATGCAGAGAGAAAAAATCAAAGAAGCGGCGAAATCTGCCTGTGCTCATAGCTTTATTAAAACTCTTCCGGGAGGGTATGATATGGTGCTGAGCAAAGGCGCGGAAAATATCTCTCAGGGAGAACGTCAGCTTCTGACTATTGCCCGGGCTATCGCTTCTGATCCTGAGATCATGATCCTGGATGAGGCTACTAGCAATGTAGATACACATACAGAGGTTCTGATCCAGAAAGCTATGGCAGAGCTGATGAAGGGCCGTACCAGTTTTGTGATCGCCCATCGTCTTTCTACTGTCCGGGATGCAGATATGATCCTTTATATGGAAGACGGAGACATTAAGGAAGTGGGAAATCATGAGGAGATGATGAAGAAGAATGGAAAATATGCAGCTCTTTATATGAGTCAGTTTGCCTGATATTTTAAATAAAGAAAAATACTGTATAGAAAGCGGCAGAAGTAAGGAAAAAGATCAGTTGGAAACTGGTCTTTTTCTTGTTTTACGGAAACATATATAATATACTTATATTATTAGGATATATGTAATGATTTTTATGGAAGAGAGTATTATGAAAGAAATGGCTGTGAAAAATAAAAATATAATGAATGGAGAGGAAACTCTTCCTGGAGAAGTTTCCTTTAATAAAAAAGGAGTTTTTTTAATCAGTTGTGCCCTTTTAGGCATTATTATGTTGTTTTTTTTCAATACCTTGTATATGAAACAAAAACTGATCGGTGAGACAAGACGATATGTTTCTGATGTGAGCACTCATGCGGTTTCCAATGTCGCATATATTTTAAAAGAAAATCATATTTGCATAGAAGAAATGGCTGACTCATTTTCCAGAATGCCGGAATTTTTGCTGACAGAGAAATTGCTGAAACGAAAAGCAGATACATGGAATCTGGATGGGATTGCTGTTATCGGATCTGATGAGATGGAATTTTCTGAGCCAGTCTTTTGTGACTTATTTTATGAATGGATAGAAGAACATCCGGAGATGTATGAAAAAACGCTTATTTCCTATATTCCTAATCATAAAATTATTTTTTCTTCTCCGATACAAAAACAGGAGAAGACTGTTTTGATCGGGGTAAAAAATTATAGTACAGTAGAAAAACTTCTGGCTAACACCGACTTCCAGGGCAGAGGACAATCTCTGATCGTAAACAAGGAGGGAAAGGTTGTTTTCAGTCCGGAAGAAGAACAGAAAACTATTTATGATGTGTATATCGGAAAAGGAAGTCAGAAGGAAGAGTGTCTTGGAAACCTTATCCTTGAAAAATTAAAGGAGAATTACCAGGGGATTTTTGAGGTTAAAGACAGACAAAATTCCAGGATACTTGTGTCTGTCCGGCCATTGGATGTAAACGACTGGGTTCTTTTGACGGTAGTTCCCCAGGATATTCTCAGCAAAACCAGCACCAGACCTATTATATATTTCATTTCCATTATTTTATTCAGCGCATGTGTTTTTATTGCTGTTCTTAGATACATATATAAATCTCAGAAAAAAATGATCCATCAATTAAAAGATTTTGCATTTGTGGATCCTATAACAAATGGAGTGAACAGTCTGGCATTCCAGATGGAAGGCAGTAGAATGATTTCAGAGGCAGAGCCTGGCAGCTATGCGGTTGTATTCTTTAATATTATAAATTTTAAACAGGTGAACGAAAGATGGGGGATCACAGAGGGAAATAAAGTTCTGAAATACATATACGGCAGCATGTTAGAGATACTTGCACCAGATGAATGTGCAGCAAGAAGTGAGATAGATCACTATTTCCTTTTGCTTCGTTATACCTCAGAAGATGAATTAAAAACAAGAATCTCAGATCTGGTAGAGAGAATCGATTCTTTTAAAAATTGTTCTGAGATAAAGAAGACAAAGTTTAATTTTGATTTTTCCATAGGTATATATGTTATTGAAGACATCACAGAAGAAATACGTTTGTGCCAGGGAAAAGCCAGACGTGCAGCGGGATTTGGTCAAAGAAAAAATACATGTACTTTTTATGATAATACACTTGTCAGAAAAGAATTGTATGATAAGCAGCTTAGTGAAATGTTTGAAACCGCTCTTGAAAAAGAAGAATTTGAGATATATCTTCAGCCTAAGGTATATTTAAACTGTGAAGAAAATCCGGCAGCAGAAGCATTGATCCGTTGGAAAAATCCGAAAGAGGGAATGATCTACCCATCTGATTTTATTCCTTTATTTGAAAAAAACGGAATGATCTGTCGTTTGGACCTTTATGTGTTTGAACATGTATGTAAACTGATGGATCTGCGAAAAAAAGAAAAGAAAGAAATATTTCCGGTTTCTGTAAATTTGTCCAGAGCACATTTAAAGACCGGAAGTATGGAATTTGTGAATCATATTATTACTCTAAAGGAAAAATATCATATCCCGGACGGCATTTTAGAAATTGAAATGACGGAATCAATTATGATAGAAGACCATCAGCTTCCGGCTATCAAAAAGATGATAGATACCTTTCATGAGAATGGGATCTTGTGTTCGCTGGATGATTTTGGATATGGATTTTCTTCTTTGGGGATTTTGAAGGTTCTGGATATAGACGTCATTAAGCTGGACAGAAAATTCTTTATGGAAGAAAATGAAAAAACATGGTTTATTGTATCGAATTTCATAGAGCTTGCTCATGGACTGGGAATAAAGACGGTTGCCGAAGGAATTGAATATGAAGATCAGGTCCGTCATCTGAAGGAAGCCGACTGTGACATGATACAGGGATACTTTTATGGAAAACCCATGCCGCTATCTGAATTTATTTTATGGTATGAGAAAAACAGAGGGGGAGATTTATGATTAAAAGCCTGACAAGAGGTCTGTTTGGAATTGTTCTGGTAGGATTAATCAGTATCATAACTCTGAATTATTATTTTCGTTTTTCCAGAAGTCATGCCCAGCTGGAAAGAGTCTCGGAAGATTATTTTCGCCAGGTCAGTACTCTGATCAGAGAAAATCAAAATGAATTGGACACAGCTCTGGAAGATTTTTCAAACACAAGTCTCCGGAGAGCGAAAACAGCATCCTATGTTGTAGAGCATTATCCGGAAATAGAGACCGATATCCATGAACTTAAAAAGCTTGCAGATATTCTGGAGGTAGATGAAATTCATCTGTTTGATCTTTCAGGGGAAATCTATTTTGGAACCCATCCGGAATATTATCATTTTACGTTTCAGTCAGGGGAACAAATGAATTATTTTTTGCCCATGTTAGAAGACTCTTCTCTGGAAATGTGTCAGGAGATTATGCCTAATACTGCGGAAAATAAACTGATGCAGTATGCCGCAGTCTGGAGAGAGGACAGGAAGGGAATTATACAGGTAGGTCTGGTTCCCGAAAGGGTGATGAAGATCAAAGAAGAGAATTCTTTGAACAATATTGTATCTTTGATCCCTTCTGAAAAAGAAGCAGAATTATATATTGTTTCAAAAGAAAACGGCGATATACTTGCATCCACTAATACATCAAACAAAGAAGAGAATGCGGAGTGTATTGGGCTGCCATGGAAGGAAGCAACGTCTTCTATGGAAATGGTACATACAAAAATTGGCGGAAAAAAACATTGCGTATTTTTACAGGAGCATCAGGATATGGTTTATATCAGAACGTACCCTTCCAGGCTTCTGATCAAAGAAATTTTTCTGGATTCAGGCTTTATTGCAGTATACATTCTGTTGTTATTTGTGATCACGGCAATTCTTCTCAGACATTATACGAACAGTAAAGTAATAAAAGGACTGAATCAGATCAACAGAGACATGAAAGACATTGAAAATGGATCGAAATCTTATGTGGAGAATATTACACAGATCCCTGAGTTAAGTGAGCTTGCAGACTCTATCAATGTAATGACAGACTCCATTCGCAGTGCTTTTCGAAATTTTTCTGTGGCAGTTGAAAAAAGTAATATACAGATGGGCATTTACGATTACAGTAAGCTGAACAGCAGATATTTTATCAGTGAACAGGTGTGGCAGATTTTAAAGCTTCATAGAAAAGAAGGAGTTTCTCCTGAAAAAAACAGAGAGATGCTCTGTGCACGTGTGGAAGAATTAAAACAGAACCTCTATGATGAAGAAAAGCATATTTATAAACTCAATGCAGAAAATATCACATATTATGTTCATATTGAAGAGTTTGAATATGAACATAACAGGGTATTGTTATTTATAGACGCTACAAATGAGTATACAGAAAAAGAAAAGATAATACTTGAAAGAGACAGAGATTATCTTACCAATTTATATACGAGACGTGCATTTATGGAGAAAATGGAAGAATTATTCCAGAGTGAATCTGTGCTGAAACATGCGGCAATCCTGATGATAGATGCAGATGGACTAAAACAGGTTAATGACGAAAATGGACATCTGCTGGGAGATCAGTATCTGAAACAGATTGCTTCACTTTTTTCGGCAGACAATACAGAACAAACAATCTGTGCCCGACTGGGCGGAGACGAATTTGCTGTGCTGCTGTATGGATACGATTCAGAACAGGAGCTTTTAAATGCGATCCAAGAGATTGAATGGAAGGATGCCAGTTATTATATGAAGCCAACAGAAGGGATAGAGATTCCTCTGCGGTTTTCTATCGGATATGCTGTATATGGAAAAGATGCAGAAGATTATCACGTCCTGCTGAAATGTGCAGATGAGCGTATGTATTAAAAAAAAGGAGAAAAACGCGGATCAGCAGTAAGATAAAAATTGTAATCAAAGATACATAATATGCTTACGGCTTATGGAGCAAGATCATTAAGAACGGAGGATCTTGCTCCGTTTTTTTGCTAGGATTATTTAATGCTCTGTACAGGAAGCTGCAGCTGGGTAATATATTCTGATTCGTCGGAGGTGGTGTGGATATCTACCCAGAGAAGCTCCAGAAGATCTCCGGTAACTTTAAGATCATGAGATTCTGCGTATTGTATCAGCTGTTGCCCCCAGTTTGTGCTTTGAGAATAACTGCCTCTGTAAGTAACACAGAGGTAATCGCCTCCCGAAATAATATTTTTTCCATTTTCATCAATCAGAAATACAGATTGATAAGACAAAGTCTTTTTTTTAAATAAAGAGGAACGAGAGATAACAGTTCCAATTTGGTTGCTTCCTACAATATATAATCTTTCTCTGTCAAGATTGATCAGACGTTTAATAAGGAGATCCATTTCTTCCGCCGCCTGATATCCTTCTGACAGGATGTGGCACCGACGGGGCGGAAGAGTTGTCTGCGTGATCTTGTGCAGAGGAAGATTTTGTGCAGAACGGATAGTGTTTAATCGATGAGAAACATTTTTCTGAAGTTTCTGCAGCTGCAGCATCTGCTTCTGGATGGCTTCCTGCTCTTCTTCCAGAAGCTTCAGGGAGGAGGCAGTAGTGTGATCTTCCAGATATTCGCGAATTTGTTCCATAGTAAATCCAATGGAACGAAGATCACGGATTACATTTAATCTCCAGATGTCGTGGATGCTGTAGAGACGGTATCCGGATTCAGACCGTTCTGGTTTTATAATACCGATTTCTTCGTAATAGCGGATGGAATCCACACCAATATCATAAAGCCTGGATATTTCACCGATTTTAAAAAATTTTTTCATAATGTATACTCTCCTGCTTGACTCTGGTATAATACCAGAGTTTATAATGAATTCAGATTTATAAAAATAGTAGAAAGGAAATCAACAATGCGTTCTATCTGGAAAGAAATAAAATTATCTTCTGTACTGCTTTTGTTAGGCGGAAGCGCCTTACTGGCATTTGGTCTTTATAACATACATTCCATATCCGGTGTTACAGAAGGAGGAATCTTAGGATTAACCCTTCTTTTGGAACACTGGTTTGGAATTTCTCCTTCGTTTTCCGGTTTTCTTCTGACTCTGGTCTGTTACTTTTTAGGATGGAAGCTTCTGGGAAAACTGTTTCTGGTGTATTCCTTTATTTCGGCAATAGGATTTTCTGTTTTTTACGGTATATTTGAACAGTTTGATCCGTTGTTTCCGGAGATTGCAGAAAAACCTCTTCTGGCAGCAGTGGTGGGAGCTTTGTTTGTAGGTGTCAGTGTAGGGATCTGTGTGCGTGTAGGCGGTGCTCCTACCGGAGATGATGCACTGGCCATGAGTCTGTCCTCGGTGCTTCCGGTGGATATCCAGTGGATTTATCTGGCCAGCGATCTTGTTGTGCTGCTGGCTTCCCTTAGCTACATTCCCTTCAGCCGGATCATGTACTCTCTTTTAACTGTCCTTCTGTCAGGTCAGATCATTGGAATTATGCAAAAGATCAAGCTTCCTGGATTTGCAGAGGAAGGAGAACTGTCCCAGAGCTGACGCGGCAAAAGTCTGAAAACAGACTATGGTTTTATTTTATCAGGAAAATTATTTTTTGAATATGAGAATTTCAAAATCTTTTTTCCGGCAGATTTTGTGATGAACATAATCTATAATTCCCCTGCATACATTGTAAAAAGATGTATCCAGGGGAATTTTTGTGAAAGATTATATCGAAGAACGGGCAGTGAAGATCGCATCTTATATCATCGAAACCGGGGCAACAGTACGACAGGCAGCTAAAAAATTTGGGATTAGTAAAAGTACGGTACATAAAGACTGCTCCGAACGTTTAGCAGAGATAAATCCTGGTCTGGCTGCAGAGGTGCGCCGGATTTTGGATGTAAATAAGGCAGAACGTCATATCAGAGGGGGGCTGGCTACCCGGGAGAAATATCTCCACAGAGCTTTATAGGAAAAGGAGAACTGCTGTGTTAATGAAAAAAACTTCAGCAGTTCTTTTTTCGGATTCTTGTATTTTGTATATAAATCATATAGAATGAAAGTGAAATATTTTACAGAATTTTCGCATAAACAGAGCGTTTCTGCGAAGATGGAGGAGGAATTATGCAGCCTGTACTTACTTTTGGAGAAATGAAGCTGCGCGCTGCAGAATTGGGGCAGCAGAGCAGTGTTCCGGATCTACTGGGAGAAATGATCCTTCAGAATAATCTGAAGTTTGAACTGGGTGAAAAGGATGAAATTTTTGAGGCATATGGAAGAAAAGCCACTGTATATCCATACAGACAGCAGAATGGATATACCAGGAAACTGTCAGAAAAAAAGGTCAGAACAGCAGTCTTGGAGAATGACTGGCTGAAAGCAGTGTTCTTACCGGAGTATGGAGGAAGATTGTGGAAGCTGTGGGATAAGGAAGCAGAAAGGGATCTTTTATATACAAATGATGTTCTTCGCTTCAGCAATCTGGCAGTGAGGAACGCATGGTTCAGCGGAGGGGTGGAATGGAATATTGGTGTGATCGGCCACACTCCTTTGACTGCAGAGCCTTTATATACAGCGCAGACAGAAACGGAAAAAGGAGAGCCGGTTCTTCGTATGTATGAGTATGAAAGAATCCGGGGCGTAGTATATCAGATGGATTTCTGGCTGGAAAAAAGAAGCCGTTTTCTCAACTGCAGAATGCGGATTGTAAATGAAAGTTCCAGAGTTATTCCTATGTACTGGTGGAGCAATATTGCAGTTCCGGAGTATGAGGGAGGACAGATCACAGTTCCGGCAGAAAGTGCTTATACAAATAGTGATGGTGTGGTTTATAAGGTTCCGATCCCTGTGGTTAAGGGGAAAGACATCACGGACTATCAG
>URWL01000055.1 GCA_900551465.1 uncultured Blautia sp.
CCTTTGCCGCCTTCACAGCCGCCTCCCCCATTTTTTTACGGAGTCTGTCTGAGATTGCCTCACAGGGAGATTCCTCGATCATTTTCTGGTGATTTCTCTGCACAGAACAGTCTCTTTCCCCCAGATGGATCACATTGCCTTTTTTGTCTGCAAGAATCTGAAATTCAATGTGTCTGGGATTACGGACAAAATGCTCAATATACATGGTATTATCTCCAAAAGCCATCTGTGCTTCCTTCTGGGCAGTACGAAAGCTTTCTGCAAATTCTGCCGCACAGTCTGCGGTACGCATTCCCTTGCCTCCGCCTCCCAGCGCCGCTTTGATGATCACCGGATAGCCGATCTCATCTGCTTCTGCCATTCCTTCTTCCACAGAATAAACCGCTTTTTTGCTTCCCGGAATCACCGGAACACCTGCCGCCGCCATAGTATTTTTAGCCGCCTGCTTATTGCCAAGGCTTGCGATCACCTGGGAAGGCGGTCCGATAAATGTAATATTGCACTGTTCACAAAGCTCTGCAAACCTGCTGTTTTCAGACAGGAATCCAAATCCCGGATGAATGGCGTCTGCGCCTGAAACAATGGTCGCACTTATGATATTTTCCATACTGAGATAACTATGAGAAGACGGAGCCGGACCAATACATATAGATTCGTCTGCAAGCTGGGTATGAAGGGCTTCTCTGTCAGCCTCTGAATAAACAGCTACGGTCTGGATGCCCATTTCTCTGCAGGCGCGGATGATCCGTACCGCTATTTCTCCCCTGTTGGCTATCAGCACTTTTTTTATCATTTTATTTCACCTATCCGATCATAAAAGTCAGTTCTGCATCTACCACTACTTTGCCGTCTACACTGGCAACCGCATGGCCTACACCTACCGGTCCTTTGCATTTGATGATCCTTGTTTCCAGTTTTATCTTGTCTCCCGGAGATACTTTTCCACGGAATCTGCAGTTTTTAATCCCGCCAAAATATGCTGTCTTTCCTTTATTTTCCTCTTTGCTCAGGATAGCCACCGCACCTGTCTGCGCCAGTGCCTCAACAGTAAGAACTCCCGGCATTACCGGTTCCTGAGGAAAATGTCCCCGAAAAAAGTCCTCATGAAAAGTCACACATTTATATCCTACTGCAAATTCTCCCGGCTGGTAATCCTCAATATAATCCACCAGCAAAAACGGGTGTCTGTGCGGAAGTATCTCCTCGATTTCTTTAATTCCTAAACGTTTCATACTCTACCTCGATCTATCTGATTCTGAATAAAGGCTGTCCGAATTCTACCATCTGTCCGTTTTCCACAAGAATCTCTGCAACCGTACCATCAAATTCACTTTCTATCTCATTCATCAGCTTCATGGCTTCCACAATTCCAAGTGTCTGGCCTTTTTTTACTGCTTTTCCTTCTGTGACAAAAGGATCCGCATCCTCGGCAGGCGCCGCATAAAAAGTTCCTACCAGCGGAGATTTTACAATTTGTCCTTCCGGTGCTTCTGCTGCCGCGCCTGTATTTCCTGACGCTTCATTTTCCATAACCGGAATGCCTGCCTCATTCTGAAGGATCACCGCCGGATTCTGTACCGGAATCCCTGTTCCCGGCACCGGAACCTCCTTTACAAGGCGGATATTTGTGCCGTTTTCTTCATAGTGAAGTTCTGTAACCTCAGAATCGGACACTGTTTTTATTAACGTAAGAAGATTTTCAAATTCCATTTTCCTATTTCCGATCTATTCAAACTTTTTTAACAGAAGAGTTGCATTATGTCCGCCAAATCCCAGAGAATTGCTCATGGCATAGCGGATTTCCTTTTCCACCGGCGCGCCGATGGCATAATTCAGATCGCATCCTTCTCCCGGTTCTTTTGTACCTACAGTCTGGTGGATAAATCCATCCTGAATAGATTTTACACAAGTAATAAATTCCACGCCGCCTGCTGCCCCCAGAAGATGCCCGATCATAGACTTGGTAGAATTTACCACCACCCTTTCTGCAGCCTCTCCAAAGGCCATATGGATGGCTCTTGTCTCAAAAAGATCATTGTGATGGGTACTGGTTCCATGGGCGTTGATATATTCTACCTCTGACGGATCCGCACCGGCTTCCTCCATGGCAAGAGTCATGGCCTTTGCGGCGCCGCTTCCGTCTTCTGCCGGTGAAGTGATATGATATGCGTCCGCAGTAGCGCCATAGCCCACTACCTCTGCATAGATCTCTGCGCCTCTTGCCAAAGCATGTTCCAGTTCTTCAAGCACTACAACACCTGCCCCTTCTCCGAGAACAAAGCCGTCACGATCCTTGTCAAAAGGAATGGACGCCCTTGCAGGATCGTCGGTTTCTGTCAGCGCTGTCAACGCATCAAATCCGGCCACGCCAGTGGGACAGATACAGCTTTCAGCGCCGCCTGCCAGCATGATTTCCGCATCTCCGTACTGGATCGCACGGAAGGCATCGCCGATACTGTGGGTACCGGAAGCACAGGCAGTCACTACGTCTGAACATTTTCCCCGAAGCCCTAACTGGATTGAAACATTTCCGGCAGCCATATTGGAGATCATCAGGGGAACCATAAGAGGAGGAACACGTCCGGGGCCTTTTGTCAAGATCTTATCATAGCAAAGCTCTACCTGATGGAGATCTCCTACTCCGGAGCCGATGATCACTCCTGCACGGAAAGGATCTTCTTTTTCCATATCCAGTCCTGCGTCTTCAAATGCCTCTTTTGCCGCAGCTACTGCATACTGGGCAAATGGAGCCATACGTCTTACCATCTTTGGCTCCATATATTTTTTCGGATCAAAATCCCTGACCTCTGCCACAAGACGGACTTTATATTCTCCTGCATCAAATCTGGTAATCGGTCCAATACCTGTTTTTCCCTCACGGATCCCTTCCCAGAATTCCTGTACACTGTTTCCAATTGGCGTTACGGCTCCAAGTCCGGTAACGACTACTCTGCGTTTACTCATATCACCATTCCTCCGTCAACCTGAATGACCTGACCTGTAATATATGCTGCATCCTCAGATACCAGAAATGCAACTGTCCGGGCTACGTCCTCCGGTTTCCCAAAATGTCCCAGAGGGATCTGCGCTGCCGAAGCTTCCTTAACCGCCTCCGGAAGTACGGCTGTCATTTCTGTCTCAATAAATCCCGGAGCAACCGCATTGACTGTGATCCCCCGGGATGCAAGCTCCCTGGCTGCAGTTTTTGTAAGACCGATCACACCTGCCTTAGATGCCGCATAATTCGCCTGTCCTGCATTTCCTGCAATCCCTACCACAGAAGCAAGACTGACGATACGTCCTTTTTTCTGCCTTAGCATCTGTCTGGATACAAACCGCATCATATTAAAGCATCCTTTCAGATTTACATCGATCACACGGTCGAAGGCTTCCTCAGACATACCCATAAGCAATCCGTCTTTTGTGATCCCTGCATTATTCACAAGAATATCAATTGCCCCATATTCTTTTACAATACTCCGTACTGCCTGGTCACAGGCCTGATGATCTGCTACATTCCACTGAAGAACAGCAGCTTCACCACCATTTTCCTGAATTTCTTTTCTGACCTCTTCTGCCCGTTCTGCAGAACCATTATAATTAATGATCACGAAGATCCCCTTTGCCGCAAGCTCCAGAGCAATGGCTCTTCCAATCCCTCTGGATGCTCCTGTAACAACAGCGATCTGTTTTTTTGTCTGCTGCTCTGTCATGATATCTCCTCTTTCTTCTCAGATTCCTTTCAAAATCTCACTGCACACAGTTTCTGCCTCTTCCCAGGTGCCGACCCGGTACATGGTTACATTTCTGTCTGTTTTTTTCATAAAACTGCTGAGAGTTTTTCCGGGACCAATCTCCACAAAAGTATCAATTCCTTCTGCAATCATATTTCTGATGCTCTGCTCCCAGCGTACCGAAGAGCTGACCTGTTTTACAAGAAGCTCCCGGATCGGTTCTTTTTCTGTTACCAGTTCTGCCGTTACATTGGTCACATAAGGAACGGAAGGCTTTTTCAAAGTTACTTCTTCCAGGACCTTTTTCAGCTTTTCTCCGGCATTTTCCATCATCGGTGAATGAAACGGACCGCTGACTTTTAACGGAAGGACTTTTCTGGCTCCTGCTTCCTTCAGAGCTTTTCCCGCTCTTTCCACTGCCTCTTTTTCTCCGGTGATCACAATCTGACCCGGACAGTTATAATTTGCAATGTAAGCGCCGTCGATCTCCTGCATCACTTTTTCCACTGAGGAATTTTCCATTCCAAGAATCGCGGACATGGCTCCTGTACCTTCCGGAGCTGCATGTTCCATAAAAATCCCTCTGGCACGCACAGTACGGACAGCGTCCAAATCACTCATGCCTCCGGCTGCCGCAATGGCACAATATTCTCCAAGACTCAGTCCGGCTGTCATATCCGGATGAAGCCCTCTCTTTTTCAATTCTCCTGTTATGGCAAGACAAGCTGCCACCATAGCGGCCTGTGTATACTCTGTTTTATCCAGAAGATCATTTTCCTCAAAACAAAGCTTACGAAGATCCAGATCCAGCATCTCAGATGCCTGGTCAAATAATTCCCTTGCTTCCGAACTGTTTTCGTAAAAATCTTTTGCCATACCCGCTTCCTGGGCTCCCTGCCCGGGATAAAGAAATGCAATCCTACTCATGCTCTGCCTCTCCGTTCATAAGACTCTGTGCCTGGGTTACCATTCTCCGGATCACCTCTTCACAGGAAAGACTTTCCTTTACAAGTCCTGCACTCTGACCTGCCATAAGGCTTCCGTTTTTTATATCGCCTTCTACTACGGCTTTTCTCAGGCTTCCAAGGGTCAGCGCCTCCAACTCCTGGAAATCCGCGCCGTTTTTTTCAAGCTCCAGATATTTTCTCGCCATATCATTCCGAAGGACACGGATGGGATGACCTGTGCTTCTGCCTGTCACACGGGTGTCAATATCCTTTGCTTTCAGGATACTGTTCTTATAATTTTCATGAATCACAGATTCTTTGGATGCTGCAAAAACAGTTCCTGCCTGGATGCCTTTTGCCCCCAGCATAAAAGCTGCGGCCATGCCTCTTCCGTCGGCAATTCCTCCGGCCGCTACCACCGGAATCTGTACTGCATCCGCAATCTGAGGAACAAGAACCATTGTAGTCAGTTCTCCGATATGACCTCCTGCCTCTGTTCCCTCGGCAATTACTGCATCAGCGCCGCATCGCTCCATTCTTTTTGCCAGAGCCGCTGACGCCACCACCGGAAGAACCTTCACTCCTGCTGCTTTCCAGTCCGCCATATATTTCTCCGGACTTCCTGCGCCTGTAGTAACGATGGAAACGCCTTCCTCCACAATCACTCTGGCAACTGCATCCGCCTCCGGGCTCATTAACATAATATTAACACCAAAAGGCCTGTCTGTCATTGTCTTCGCTTTTCTGATCTGTTCTCTTACCCATTCAGCAGGAGCTGCCGCGGCTGCGATCAGTCCCAGGCCTCCGGCATTGGAAACTGCCGCTGCCAGATTTGCCTCGGCCACCCAGGCCATTCCTCCCTGAATCACGGGATATTCAATTCCTAATAATTCTGTGATCTCTGTTTTCATCCTCATATCCTCATTTTCAGTTACTGTTCACAGCAACTATCTTCATACCCTTCCCATCATAAAGACAGAAAGTCTGATGTTCTTAGCTGCGTTATCAAAAGCAGACTTATTATTTATGCTCCTCCAGATACGCTGCCGCTGCACCAATAGTTGTGATCTGTTCCAGATCCTCACTTGGAATCTCTACTCCAAACTCTTCCTCGAGAGCCATTGCCAGCTCAAAAAGGTCAAGAGAATCTGCGTGAAGATCTTCTGTAAAGGAAGTGCTTTCTGTGATTCCTGCTGCCTCTGCTCCAAGTGTGTCTGCTGTGATCTCAATGATTTTTTCTAACATGTTGTTTTCTCCTTTTTTGTGTTATTTTTTAAATTCCCCATTCCAGCACGGAAGCTCCCCAGGAAAGCCCTGCGCCGAATCCTGCAAGAATAAGTTTCTGTCCTTTTTTCAGTTTCCCGCTTCTGTTCAGTTCATTTAACAGTATCGGGATACTTGCGGAAGAGGTGTTTCCATATTTCTGAAGGTTCATAGGAAACTTCTCAATCTCTGTCTTCAGCCTTTTGGCCGCTGCCTCCACGATCCGCCGATTTGCCTGATGAAGAACAAACCAGTCAATATCTTCTGTTTTCAGATCGTTTTTTTTAAGAACCTCCCGCACTGCCTCCGGAACTCTGCGAACCGCAAACTGAAAAACCTCACGGCCATCCATGGAAATATGGGAAGTTGTCTTCTGATCTCCGGCATGTCCCGGACAGGTCAGCGCTGCTCCGCCGGTTCCGTCTGAGCAGGCAAACGGAAGATACTGCTTTCCTTCCTTTGCCCGGATCAGAGCCGCCCCTGCCCCGTCTCCAAAAAGAATGCAGGTTCCCCGGTCTTTCCAGTCCACGATTCTCGAAAGCCTCTCACTTCCTGTAATAAGAATATTCCGGCAGATTCCGGAAGCTATATATGCCTGTGCCGTCTGATAGGCAAAAAGAAAGCCGCTGCAGGCAGCGTTCATATCAAAGCATACTGCACGGACTGCTCCAAGTTCTTTCTGCACCTCACAGGCTGCACATGGAAAGATCTGATCCGGCGTAGCTGTTGCCGTAATGATCATATCAATATCCTCCGGACTGATCCCGGCTTCTTTCACTGCCTGTCTCCCGGCCTCTGCCGCCATGGATACGGTGGTTTCCTTCCGGGCGATACGCCTTTGTTCCACTCCGGTCCGTTCTCTGATCCACTGATCACTGGTATCTACAAACTCAGCGATTTCATTGTTATCAAGGATCCGTTCCGGTACGCAGGCTCCCGTCCCGCAAATCACACCCGTCATGATCCGCCCTCCTTTTCCGGGACCGAAAACCGGTCCCGCAGTACATGTAGAATTACATGCTGGTTTTATTTTGAATCTTTAATATTTTGATTATCAAAGTATATATCCATAACAAAAGATTGTCAAGAGGATTTTTTTATTTCTTGCTACCCACAGACGATGCATATAAGAAAAAAGTGGATAACAGCCAAACAGAAATCCTTCCGGCAGTGTCCGGCCTACGGCCGGATGCCAGCCGCAGACTGGCTAGCAGTGCTGTGCCCTGCAACTCCCCACCCGGGAACACAAAAACGGCAGGAATATAAATTTGCTGTCTGAAAAAACAATGCAGGAATGGATTCTTCTGGTCATAAGCATTGAAAGACTTGGGTAAAAATTCTTGCTTTCTGCGCATTTGCATTGATCCCCCGGATGCTGTTGTTTGAGTCGCAGACGAGTTCAGCATACGGAGGGATCGTTTTTTGCAAAGAAGCAGAAGCTTAGAATTTTCCAAGTCTTGAACCGGCTTTTGCAACAGAAGAATCCACTCTTGCATGTCATTTACAGACACAAAATCATATTCCGCCTATTTCTGAAAGCAGAAATTACATTGACACCTCCTTTCTATTGAAGGATAATAAAAACTGACATTTATTTATTCCGGAGGAAAACATATGTATTATCTTTTACTTGCCGTCGCCATTATTGCAGAGATCATAGCCACCTCTCTTTTAAAAGCATCCCAGGGCTTTACGAAGCTTCTGCCCGGAGCCGGATGTGTACTGTTTTATGTAATCTGCTACTATACTTTTTCAAAAGCCATCAACGGGATTGATCTGGGAATCGCCTATGCAACCTGGTGCGGAGTGGGTATCGTCGCTACCGCCATTATCGCCTGGATCATTTTCGGACAGAAACTGTCCCCGACAGGGATCGCAGGACTGATCCTGATCGTGGCCGGATGCGTGATCCTGAATCTCTTTGGCACACCGGGGCAGGGCTGATATTTCTTAGTCTATATGTTTCTGTGAACGCTGCAAACATCAGCGTCTATATTTTGTAAACAAAATCTTTACAATTCCTGCCTTGACAAACCTAGTAGTTCAGTATACAATATGAAAAAATTAATAAATTCGGTAGGTGAGGCTACCACAGGGATTTGGATTATCCTAAGATTGCTGCCGCAAAAACGTGGAGACACGATTCGCTGGCCAGCAGGCTATGTCGCAGATAAGGCATAACCTAATGCAATTTTTACGCCCTGTGATGCTAAAGCTTGAACGATGTTTTATTTTCGGGAAAAATATATCCTGTCATTGCTCAAGCTTTGACAGGATTTTTTTATATGGCAAAAAGCGGATTTAGCCGCTTTGTAATTTTTAAAACAAACCAAAGGAGGTGAGTACCATGGAACCTGGAGCCAGTTGCAGTAGAATTACATTAAAGAAAGGATGGAATCATTATGAGCAGAACATTAATTTTAAAAAACAACAGAATCGTAAACAGAACTATCCACACCAGAGCTGTCAGGAAGTCCATGGACACCAATGACTCCTATCTCGAGACTTCCGTACTGACACATGCAAGAAAACGTTTTGCATGGCTTCTCTTCCTGATGCTGTCAGCTACCATCACCGGAACCATCATCACACGATATGAAGAAGCATTTGCGGCAGTACCTCTTCTGGTATCCTTTATCCCCATGCTTATGGATACCGGCGGAAACTGCGGATCACAGAGTTCTACCCTCATCATCCGCGGTCTTGCTCTGGGGGAGATTACTTTTAAGGATATTTTCCGCATCATGTTTAAGGAATTCCGTATCTCCCTTCTTGTAGGTACCGGACTTTCCCTTATAAATGGAGTAAGAATTCTGATTATGTATAAGGATCCTCAGCTTGCGCTTGTGGTTGCCCTGTCACTTACTGCCACTGTGATCATGGCAAAACTTATGGGCTGTGTTCTTCCCCTAATCGCTAAAAAACTGAACATGGATCCTGCTGTTATGGCATCTCCCCTTATCACAACAGCAGTAGACACCTGTTCTATTATCATTTATTTCTATATCGCTACCAGAATCTTTGCACTTGCAGTCTGAGAACTGCAAAACATTCAGGATTGTGTTTTCTGAAGATCTATTACTCTGGTACAGACTCTTTCCAGGAGCTCCGGGCTGTGGCTGACTACGATCATTCCCATCTGCCTCCGCCTGGTCTCCTCTATAAGAAAATGCCAT
>URWL01000056.1 GCA_900551465.1 uncultured Blautia sp.
AAACTTCAGACCTTCTTCTGGAAAAGCTTACAGAAAAATATCACAGAGCTACAGGTTCGTGAAAAATCAACAAAATAGTAGACGAATCCGCTGTAATCTGGTAAACTAAAGTTATATTTGGGGAAAGTCGAAAGCCCTTCCCCGTGAAAGATTAGGAGGAATTTATCATGTTAGTAAACGCGTCAGAAATGCTGAAAAAAGCGAAAGCAGGTCATTATGCAGTAGGACAGTTTAATATCAACAACCTTGAGTGGACAAAGGCTATTCTGCTGACAGCACAGGAGAACAATTCTCCGGTCATCCTTGGTGTTTCCGAAGGTGCAGGAAAATACATGGCTGGATACAAGACCGTTGTAGGTATGGTAAAAGGAATGATCGAGGAGCTGAATATCACAGTTCCTGTTGCCCTTCATCTGGATCACGGCAGCTATGAAGGATGCCTGAAATGCGTAGAAGCAGGATTTACTTCTATCATGTTTGACGGTTCTCATTATCCGATTGAAGAGAACGTAGAAAAAACAAAAGAACTGGTTAAAATCGTAGCAGACCATGGAATGTCTCTGGAGGCAGAGGTTGGTTCTATCGGCGGTGAAGAAGACGGCGTTGTAGGTATGGGTGAATGTGCAGATCCTAAGGAATGCAAGATGATCGCAGATCTTGGCATTGATTTCCTTGCAGCAGGAATCGGTAATATTCACGGAAAATATCCGGAAAACTGGGCTGGATTAAGCTTTGAGACTCTGGATGCTATCCAGCAGCTTACCGGAGATATGCCTCTGGTACTTCATGGAGGTACAGGTATTCCGGCTGACATGATCAAGAAAGCAATTGACCTTGGTGTTTCCAAGATCAATGTAAACACAGAGTGCCAGCTTTCCTTTGCAGAAGCTACACGTCAGTATATCGAAGCAGGAAAAGACCAGCAGGGCAAGGGTTATGACCCACGTAAACTTCTGGCTCCTGGATTCGAGGCAATCAAGGCTACTGTAAAAGAAAAAATGGAACTTTTCGGATCTATTGACAAAGCCTGAGATCAACAGAGCAGAGCGTAATTTTATTGAAGATCAATGACGGAACACCGGGAATGCTGTGCGCAGCGTTCCCGGTGTTTTTGACAGAAGAGATTTCTGTATAAAAATATACCGCAGAAGGGGAGACTTGCATGGAAAACCTGTTCGTGGTAAGATGGCTTTATGAAAAAAAAGAATGATATTATTTTAATGGATTTTACAGGAACATATAAGGAACAGCAGTTTTATGAGAAGGAAAGCGTTTCCTGGGTAAATGTGCAGGAGCTTTCCGGCTGTAACTGTTATTGTGACAATGAGGCACAGGAAACGCTGGAGAATCTTATCAGAGAGTATCCGGCAAGGGGAATACACTTTTTGGATTCCGGAAACTATCATTATGTAAGCCTGCTGTGGCTGAAAAAGATTCAGGAGCCTTTTTGTCTTCTTTTATTTGACAATCATACAGACATGCAGCCTCCGGCTTTTGGAGGACTGTTATCCTGTGGAGGATGGGCGGCTGAGGCTCTTAACACGCTTCCTTTTCTCCGTGAACTGATCCTGGCAGGACCGGATCAGGAATCTTTTGACCAGACGGAAGCTGTTTCAGGCAAGCAGATCCGCTTTCTTTCAAGAGAACGTCTCAGAACAGAAAAAAAAGAGACTCTGCTTCACTTTTTCCAAAATCTGCCGGATGGACTGCCTGTCTATATTTCTGTAGACAAGGATGTGCTGTGTCCGGAGGATGCTTCTACAGACTGGAGTCAGGGAGATATGAAGCTGGTGGATCTGGAGGAATATCTGGGGGAGGTTTTGGGCAGAAGAAGAATTCTGGGAATAGATGTGTGCGGAGAATGTGCTTCTTCAGGAAATCTATGGCTGAATGATCTGGGAAATAAAAAACTGCTTACAATATGGAAAGACTGGAGGGATTCCCATGAAAAATGAACTTCTTAGGATCGGGCCGTTTACCTTATATGGCTATGGGATTATGATCGCCATAGGAGTACTGGCCGGATGGGGAACTGCGGAATACCGGGCACGAAAACTCAAAGCAGATGCGGAACATGTGTTTTTTCTTTTGCTGTGGTGTCTTCTGGGAGGATTTCTGGGAGCAAAAATTCTGTTCTGGATCACAGAATGGAAGGAGATAGTATCAGACCCGGCATTTATCTTATGGACAATGTCAGATGGATTTGTTGTTTATGGAGGTATTCTGGGAGGGATTTTTGCCGGATGGCTGTATTGTCGTGTAAAGAAAATATGCTTTCTGGAATATTTTGATCTTATGATACCTTCGGTGGCTTTGGCACAGGGATTTGGGCGCATTGGCTGTTTCCTGGCCGGCTGCTGTTACGGAAAGGAAGCTGAGGGATGGCTTTCTGTTACATTTCATAATTCAGATTTCGCACCAAATGGCGTAGCGCTTGTGCCTACACAGATTTATTCAAGTATTCTTGATTTTGTACATTTTGCAGTGCTTCTTTATATTGCCCGTCATAAAAAAGCAGACGGACAGGTGGCTGCATGCTATATGATATTTTATAGCGCTGGACGTTTTTGCCTTGAATTTTTCAGAGGAGATCTGATACGGGGAAGTGTAGGGAGCCTGTCTACATCTCAGTTTATCAGTATTTTTATTTTTGCAGCCGGGATTCTGCTGCTTACAGGCGTTTCCGGGAAAAAGAAAACAATAAAGTAAGAAAGACCAGACTGTACGTTTTTCGTATGGATCTGGTTTTTTATATGGAAAATACGGACAGTGCAGATAGAAGACTGTCGAAAAGTTTTACTTGACAATAAGGAAAATATATAATAGCATGTAAGAAGAAAACACGAACATAGGTTTGGAACTTTTGGAATAAGAAATTAAGGAGAAACTGCAGGATGGTAAATGAAGAAAAGCAAAAAGCGCTGGAAGCAGCGCTGGGACATATTGAAAAACAGTACGGAAAAGGCTCTGTAATGAAGCTTGGCGAATCAGGAGCACATATGCATGTAGAAGCAGTTCCTACAGGATCTTTAGGACTGGATATTGCCCTTGGAGTAGGAGGCGTGCCTAAGGGACGTATTGTTGAAATCTATGGTCCGGAATCCAGCGGTAAGACAACCGTTGCCCTCCATATGGTGGCTGAAGTTCAGAAAAGGGGCGGAATAGCAGGATTTATTGATGCAGAGCATGCTTTGGATCCTGTTTATGCTAAAAATATTGGTGTAGACATTGATAATCTTTATATTTCACAGCCTGATAATGGAGAGCAGGCACTGGAAATTACAGAGACAATGGTGCGCTCTGGTGCAGTAGATATCGTGATCGTAGACTCTGTGGCTGCACTTGTACCTAAAGCAGAAATTGAAGGAGAGATGGGAGACAGCCATGTAGGACTTCATGCACGACTGATGTCCCAGGCACTGCGTAAGCTTACGGCAGTGATCAGCAGATCCAACTGCGTGGTTATTTTTATCAATCAGCTTCGTGAAAAAGTAGGTGTGATGTTTGGAAACCCGGAAACCACAACCGGCGGCAGGGCTTTGAAATTCTATGCATCGGTACGTCTTGATGTAAGAAGAGGAGAGACTCTGAAACAGGGCGGAGACATGGTAGGCAGTCATACAAAGGTAAAGGTTGTAAAAAATAAAGTTGCGCCTCCATTTAAGCAGGCAGAGTTTGATATCATGTTTGGCACAGGAATTTCCAGAGAGGGAGAAATTCTGGATCTGGCAGCAGAATGTTCCGTAGTCAATAAAAGCGGAGCATGGTATTCTTATAAAGGTGAAAAAATAGGTCAGGGACGTGAAAATGTTAAGGTATTCCTTAAAGATCATCCGGAGATCTGTGAGGAAATTGAAAAACAGGTAAGGATCTTCTATCACCTTCTTCCTGAGGATGAAGCGCAGGAACTGGAACAAAAGACAGAAAATCCTTCTGAAAAAGAGGATGACCTTTTATAAAATATGACCATGATGGAAATACAGGAAGAACAGAGACAGGCGCGCAGAAAAGCTATGAAGCTTCTGGAGCGAATGGATCGAACGGAGAAGGGACTTACAGAACGTCTGGAGCAGGCAGGATTTTCCGGGGAAGCAGTAAAGGATGCGGTTGAATATGTAAAAGATTTCGGATATATCAACGATGAGCGTTATGCGGTAAATTTTATTACATGCCGTATCCATGAAAAAAGCAGACAGAAGATATTTCAGGAGCTGTATTCCCGGGGAATCAGCAGAGATATGGCGGAATCAGCCTGGAATACAGCCTGTGAAATAGAAACTCCGGATGAGCGCCGGCTTTTGAAACGAACTGTAGAGAAACGTTGTGCGGCAGGATCAGAATTAGATGAGAAAGAGATGAGACGCCTTTACGGATTTCTTTCCAGAAGAGGATTTCGTGCCGGAGAGATTTCTTCCGTACTGGAGGAAATGGAAATTACCTTTTGTAAAAATTATGGCAACAAATAGGTAGAAAAACTTGACAGATTTCTCAAAAACAGCTAAACTTGTATTGTTGTATTTGTACAATGAAAACTAAATAAGGAGGTGCTCCTGTGACAACTATCATTATAAGTGTAATTGTCGCTGTAGTGGTCGCACTGCTTATTGCGGTTCCTCTTACTTGCAAGTTGGCTGTCGAGAATAAGGCAAAGAAAGATGCCGAGGTTGTCGGCACAGCAGAAGACAGAGCAAGAAGCATCATAGATGAAGCTTTAAAAACTGCTGAAACGAAAAAAAGAGAAGCTTTATTGGAAGTGAAGGAAGAATCTCTCCGTACGAAAAACGAACTGGAGAAAGAAACCAAGGAACGCAGAAATGAGCTGCAGAAATACGAGAGACGTGTTTTATCTAAGGAAGAATCTGTAGATAAAAAAGCGGATATCGTAGAGAAACGTGAGACTGAATGCACAGCAAAAGCTGCTGAATTGCAGAAGAGAGAAAAGAAAGTAGAAGAGCTTGAACAGAAGGGAGTACAGGAACTGGAAAGAATTTCCGGTCTGACCTCCGAACAGGCAAAAGACGAACTGCTGAAAACTGTAGAAGATGATGTTAAGGTGGATGTGGCAAGACTCTATAAAGAGCTTGAGAATCGTGCCAAGGAAGAAGCAGGAAAGAAAGCAAAGGAATATGTTGTTAATGCCATTCAGAAATGTGCGGTAGATCATGTGTCAGAAACAACAATCTCTGTTGTACAGCTGCCAAGTGATGAAATGAAAGGCCGAATCATTGGAAGAGAAGGCCGAAATATCCGTACATTGGAGACCCTGACAGGTGTTGATCTGATTATCGACGATACTCCTGAAGCTGTTGTTCTTTCCGCATTTGATCCGATTCGAAGAGAAGTGGCAAGAGTTGCTCTTGAGAAGCTGATTGTAGATGGGCGTATCCATCCGGCGAGAATTGAAGAAATGGTGGAGAAAGCGCAGAAGGAAGTGGAAGCACAGATTCGTGAAGATGGTGAAAATGCTGCTATGGATGTTGGTGTGCATGGAATCCATCCGGAATTACTGAAGCTTCTGGGGCGTATGAAATTCCGTTCCAGCTATGGACAGAATGCTTTGAAGCATTCTATTGAAGTTGCACAGCTTTCCGGAATTATTGCTGGTGAAGTTGGTGTAGATGTTCGTATGGCAAAACGTGCAGGTCTTCTTCATGACATCGGTAAATCTATTGATCACGAGGTAGAAGGTTCTCATATTCAGATTGGTGTAGATCTTTGCAAGAAATATAAAGAATCTGCAGTTGTGATCAATACAGTAGCATCCCACCATGGCGATGTTGAGCCCGAATCTCTTGTTGCATGTATTGTACAGGCGGCAGATGCAATTTCCGCTGCAAGACCAGGCGCAAGAAGAGAGACGCTGGAGACATATACCAACAGGCTGAAACAGTTGGAAGACATCACCAACGAATTTAAAGGTGTGGATAAGTCATTTGCTATTCAGGCAGGCAGGGAAATCCGTGTTATGGTAGTACCGGAACATGTGACAGATGCTGATATGGTTCTGCTGGCAAGAGATATTGCAAAACAGATTGAAGCTGAACTGGAATATCCAGGACAGATTAAAGTTAATGTTATCCGTGAGAGCAGAGCTGTAGATTATGCAAAATAATTCTGGCAGATGATATACTGCAAAAAGTTCTTTTTATGAAGTATATAAGCCGTGTGAAAGAAATTTCACACGGCTTTTTGCGTGGTGTAAATAAAAAGTCTGTTGGCGGCAGACATATTTTTACTGCTGGATCAGTAAAATGGTACAGGGTGAGAGAATGAAAAAAAAGCTGGGATTATATAAAAAGGGAAATCTTCCAGTATATGGTCTTTTTCTGATCGGTTTTTTGGCAGGTGTGATTTTACCTAATCTGGCCTGGAAATATGACTGGAGCCAAAAAACAGCTGCGTCCATTTATCTTTTGACATCTTTTGCAGATAAAAATCTGGAAAAGCAAAAGTATATGCTTCATGTTTTAAGATTAAGAGGAAGTCAGTTTTTGATACCGGCATTTTGCGGTCTTTCTGTATTCGGGATAACATTTTCAGTGGTAGAAATCGTGCTCATAGGTTTCCAGACAGGCTTTCTTATGACAGCATCTATTCTTCAATTTGGCCTTCAGGGGGGAATTATAGGGATAGGGGCAATGTTTCCCCAGTACATTCTTTATTTTCCGTGTTATTTTTATCTTATGAAAATGGTTTATGAGCAATCTGCGGAAATATGGAAAAATCATGGATTATTTCCTACAGAAATTTCGAGATATTTTGTTAAAATCCTTTTGTGCGGAGTCCTGTATGCTGGAGGAATAGTTCTTGAAATATGGTGTAATCCTCCGGTAATGGAGATTTTAATGAAAAGCCTGAATATCTTTGGAACAGCTGATATTTCATAACAGAAAAGGACTTTGATTTGAGGGAAATACAGTGTATAATATTGCACATATCATAAGAAAAAAACACATCAGAGACTTAGAAGATAGGTCCTGAATAAAAAGGAAGTAGAAGAATGGAATACTTAATCAACCAGTTTATAGAATACCTGCACCGGGAGAAAAATACTTCCGGAAACACAGTACTTTCTTACAGACGGGACTTAAAAAAGATGGCTGTATATTTCGAAGAGGCAGGACTTAAAAATATAGAAGAGGTAACAGAAGCAGACCTTAAAAGTTACTTAAGCGATATGAAAAAAGCAGAGTTTGCACCATCTACAATATCCAGGAATACCGCATCTATACGAGCTTTTTTTCACTATTTATTTAAGAAAGGGATGATTTATGAAGATCCCTCAGAGGGATTAAAAGCGCCAAAGATCCAGAAAAAGGCACCGGAATTTCTTACAGTAGAGGAAGTTGACCGTCTGCTCAGGCAGCCAAATCCAGAAACCGGAAAAGGTATGCGGGATAAAGCAATGCTGGAACTGCTTTATGCAACAGGGATGCGTGTCAGTGAACTGCTGAACCTTCAGACAGAAGATGTGAATCTTAGTTTTGGATATGTAATCTGCCATGACAGTGAAAAGGAGAGAGTACTTCCTATTGGAAATGTGAGTAAAGATGCACTTGCAGTATATATGGACAAAGCAAGAGGATTTTTTGTGAAAGATACAAAAGAAACGACATTGTTTACAAACTGTTCAGGAAAAGCCATGAGCAGGCAGGGATTTTGGAAAGTACTGAAAGGATATGCAGAAGCGGCGGGAATTCACAGGGATATCACCCCTCACACGCTTCGCCACTCATTTGCGGTTCATATGCTGCAGAACGGGGCAGATATTAAAAGCGTACAGGAAATGTTAGGTCACTCAGATATTTCTTCTACTCAAATCTATTTGGGCCTGGATCCTGTAAAAATGAGAGATGTTTATATGAAGGCACATCCAAGAAGTTAAAGAGACAGGTTTTTTGGGGCTGACAATGGAGAAAGTTAAATGTTCCGCAGATATGAAACCGGATGCAGAATGATCTGGCAATCTGCATCCGGTCTATAAGACAAAATAATTTTTTTGCTGACAGGCTCGGGATTCTGAAGAGAGAATCATCGGTCTGCTGTTATCAGCACATTTCAGCAATGGTGTAAAGCAGTTTTTCGGATTCATCCCATCCAAGACAGGCATCTGTAATAGATTTTCCGTAGATATGTTCTTTTCCGATTTTCTGGTTTCCCGGTTCGATATAACTTTCAATCATAAGACCTTTTACCATTGTTTTCAGTTCAGGATCTACCAGACGGCTGTGCAGAACCTCTTTGGCAATACGAATCTGCTGTTCGTACTGTTTGTTAGAATTGGAATGGTTGGTATCCACGATCACGGCAGGATTTGTTAAATCTTTTTCTTGATATTTTTCCCAGAGAAGTTTTAGATCTTCGTAGTGATAGTTGGGAATCGCCTCTCCATGCTTGTTTACCGCTCCTCTCAGAATCGTATGGGCAAGAGGATTCCCGGTTGTTTCTACTTCCCATCCTCTGTAAATGAAACGATGAGATCCCTGAGCTGCAGTGACGGAATTCAGCATTACACTGAAGTCTCCGCTGGTAGGATTTTTCATTCCGGCCGGAACATCCATACCGCTGACTGTGAGACGGTGCTGCTGATCTTCTACAGAACGCGCACCTACAGCAACGTAAGAAAGAAGATCCGAAAGATAACGGTAATTTTCCGGATAAAGCATTTCATCGGCACAGGTAAAGCCGCTTTCCTGGATGGCGTGGATGTGCATTTTACGGATAGCCACCAGTCCGGCCAGCATATTTGGCTTTTTCTCAGGATCCGGCTGATGCACCATACCCTTATAGCCCTCGCCGGTAGTGCGGGGTTTATTTGTGTAAACTCTTGGGATGATCAGTACTTTGTCAGCAATTTTATCCTGAACTTTTCGCAGTCTTAAAAGATAATCAATTACGGCATCTTCATTGTCTGCAGAGCAGGGACCGATTATAGCAAGAAATTTATCGGATTTCCCAGTAAATACATCACGGATCTCCTGATCTCTTTTTTCTTTTAACGCCTGTATGGAAGCATCAACAGGATATTCTCCGCGTATATCTTCCGGTGTAGGCAGTTTCTTGATAAATGAAAAAC
>URWL01000057.1 GCA_900551465.1 uncultured Blautia sp.
TGCTGTTCCGGAAAATTATAAACTTTATATTGATGATTATGAAATAACGGTAGACTGGGAAGAGATATTTGAGAACAGAGGATTCAGGGGGTGAATGATTGGATTTTCAGGAGCTTAACAGGCTTGCGGATCATGTACAGTTTTTTATTATGCTCGGTTATGTGGCAGTTGGAGTGATACATAAAAAAAAGAAAAAACGAACACTAAAAAAATGGATATGGGGTATTGCAGCTATCATGCTTGTTCCGGGATTTTTGTTGTCCATAATCAGAAATACAGTGTCATTTTCTTCTCTGGAAGAGGCAATGTCATTTTATGGAAAAACAAATATTCAGGGACAGCCGGTTGTGGGGAAAGAAACTGCCTTTGTTCCGGAATTAAATAGAACGATGGAATTAAACATTTATTCAAAAAAACATAATAAATGGATACTTCCGGGTTCTTTATTTGCAGATATAGAATGGCATATAAAAAGAGACCATAACACCATATATTATACAGTAGGTATTATGCGTGAGGAAAATACAGGCAGCTATTATATTATTCTGATGGATGACACAGAAAAGAGCTGGAAAAAAAGAAATGTAAGAGATACAGAAAACAGCAGTTTTACTTATTTGGGACATAAAATAAGCGAAAATATGGGAGATGGGATTTATTATAGTTATTTACCGGAGAAACCAGAAGATTACAGGCTTTATATTAACGATTACGAAATAAATGTAGATTGGGAAAAGCTTTTTAACGCATTTTCCTGACTTTGACTGGATTTCTGACGCAAAGCTTTTAAATGGAGGGCTAAAGTATGTAAAACTTGAATATTACAATTGGATTAATCATGATACTGGGATTATCTGTGTATTTGGGAGGGAGAATGTTAATATGACGGTAGATATTGACACTTTATTTGAAATGTTGGATGAGAACCAACCAATAGAGGTTCAGGAAGACGCTATCAGAGAAGCGAGAAAGATAAAATCCTTATCTGTATTTATGCAGCCTGTAGAATATAAATTGTCGTGGAAAAATTGTGCAAAAGTAATCTGTGAAAAAACGGATAAAGAATTAAATAGTTATAAATATGAGATGTTGGAATGGCTGCAGGATCTTAATTGGCCGGGAGCATTTTTGATCATGGAAAGACTGGAAAAAATGAATCCTCAGTTGTTGTTGAACGCTACCATTTATGCAGTAAAGCAGGCGCTCCTGCTAAAAGATAATGAATGGCTGACCTATATGTCATATCTTTTAAAAAATAAAAAATTTTATGATGCACTTTCTGAAGAAAAAAAATATCAGAAAATAATGAAAAGATATTATGAATCTTATTGGGGAAAATTAGACTACTGATTAGTTTGATTGTAAATAATAATATCAGAACATTAGTTTTGAAGGAGGCGGTATTCATGATGCGTCCGTCTGCCATATTACAGGCGCCTTTACATATGATTGTTGGGGTAACAGATGAATTGATAAGCCCATAGATATCGCTGTAAATTATAATTATGTATTACCTGAAGAACAGGTTCTTCTGGAACTGTAGGAAGAAGAGCTAAGGCAATATATTGAATTTCGTTTTGTAGTATAAATATTTTTAACCTGATTCAAAAAATGAGGAGGGAATTAAATGAATGAATATTATGTAGAAACGATGAAAACTAAAAAAATATACGATGATTTTATATATCATATGTTATCCCATAGTGATTTCTTTTCAGTGGTCTATTACAGACTTAGAAAGGACAGCCCTTTAAATAAGTATTTAAAAGAATATAAAAAAGCTTTGAGGCCATATATATTACATGCGGAAAATGCACATAAGTGGCCGAATATGGAGACGTGGGATAAACGTTCTGTATATCGACTGGCATTCTATTATGCAGATATGAAATGTTATGATATTCTGACTAGAGTAAACGACATTTTTGAATGGGATTATCCCAGAGCACCCATGGATTTATGTTTTTATAAAGACGGATACTGTTGGTTTGCACTTACTGCACATGAATATGATGCATTTGTGTACACAAATAATGAGAAAGATATTCAAGAACTTCGGGAGTTAGGAGTGACTGTGGAATTTTCGGAAGATAATGCAAGATTATTTCATTATGATTTAGAAAAAGAAATGAATCATTATCGTACAAAAATCTTAAATAAGAAGAACAGTTCTAAGTAGATATACTTATAACAGCTGGGCGAAAACTTAAATATTACAATTGGATTAATCATGAGACTGGCATTATCTGCCTATTCGGGAGGGAGAATGTTAATATGACGGTAGATATTGATACATTATATGAAATGTTGGATGAGGAACAACCGATAGAGATTCAGGAAGCAGCTCTTAGAGAAGCGAGAAAGATAAAATCCTTATCTGTATTGATGCAGCCTGTAGAATATAAATGGTCGTGGGAAAATTGTGCAAAAGTAATATGTGAAAAAACAGATAAAGAATTAGATACTTATATATGTGAGATGCTTGAGTGGCTGCGGGATCTCAATTGGCCGGGAGCATTTTTAATTATGGAAAGACTGGAAAAAATGGATTCTCAGTTGCTGGTGTATGCTGTTAGATATCAGGTAAAGCAGGCGCTTCTGTTAAAGGATAATGAATGGCTGACTTATATGTCATATCTTCTGAAAAATAAAAAGTTATACGATGCACTTTCTGAAGACAAAAAATATCAGAAAATAATGAGAAGATACTATGAATCTTACTGGGGAGAATTAAAATACTAAGTATTTTGCTTGCCAATAGTAATGTCTGAACATTAATGTTCAAGGGAGGCGGAAACCTATGAAAAGAAAACCGGATCATAGATATGATGAGACTGGTAAGGTATTTTTTGGAGTACTTATTTATTTGTTTGTTTTCGTATATGGTATGAGGGATATATATAGAAGAAGTATAATCGAAACGATAAGCTATATTATCTGTATGGGATCCGGATGGTGTCTGATTCCATGCGCTAATTTTTTGCAGTATCGTTCTTACTATAAATGGATAGATTGTCTGGATGAATGGAATCCTTTATATGTCCGGGGATATTTTCGGAAACAGGCAGGGAAATCCTGTGTTTGGGCGGATTTAAAAGGGCTGTTCTGCTGTCAGAAAGCGATACTCATATGTTGGATTCTTTTCTTGTTGTATGAAATCGTTTTTCGAAATTATTTGACATCTTTTTATTCAGAATATATTTTTTATGGTTTTGAAATTGTTTTAGGTCCTTTTTTTTCTTATCTGGTTAGGTTGTCGTGGGTATTATATATGGCGGTATTGTGCCGATTTTCGGTATACACAGAATTCGAAGGGAATCTGGCAGCCGTTTTCCAATATGGCGAGAATTCCCGGGTGTGGGTGTTATCGTCCCTTTGATTGTTAGTATCATGTTTCGGAAGAAAAAATCCAAAATAGAATAAAAGCCAGTTCAGATAAAGAGGGGTATCAGCTTCTTTACTCATTTGAGACAAAAGATAACAAAGAATCAGGAGATATTTATTTACGTTTGCAGAACAAAGAATTACAGTTTGTTTTTTATGTTCGAATGAAGGAGTATTCATTGGAAAACATAAAGAAACTGAACAATATTTTTTCTGAGTTCTGGATGGAAAATATTGAAGAAAAATATAATACAGAATCAGCCTCTATAAATATTTTATTTCAAATTGATGAACCTGACAGAGAATTAAATAGAAGGCTCTTTGGGGTGTTCTCTGTAGCTCAAAAAAAGGGAAGAAACCGTCTGGTATCGGTTCTTACATATTCAGGAAAGCCTGTGTTACGAATCTTGGACAGCTATGGAATCTGGCGTGGTAAGAAAAAGTATCGTGAAATGCGGAAAGATTTTTTGAAGTTAATGGGGTTGAGAGAGCAGGATAATCATAGAAGTTATTGGGGAGATGAGGAGGACTATAAAATATTACCATGAAAATTAACGGAGGTTCAGCAGCTGCGACAGGAGGATATTGAAGGTAGTATTTCAATGTCAAAGAGAAGGAAATGGTATGGTTGAAATGGAATTTCAAGGAGTAAGATATTTAAAACTATTGTCTTCCGATCGGAGTTGTGCTGGTATAACAAAAAATGAGAAAAAGGACAGGGAAATATAAGAGAACATGATACATTTTGGGATTATAATATTTATTTTGGCAGCGTACTGGTTTCCAAGAATAGGACCTTTAGGAAGGTCTATGCGAGAGATAGATGGAAGCGGAAGAGAACTTAGAAATGATGCATTAAACCCATTATTGGATCGGGGATATTTGCGAAAAAACAGAAAAAAGTCTAACGGAATTTCATTAATGTGGGATATTCGAGGCTTATATTGGTGTCAGATACAGGCGATTATTCAGATAATTGTTATTATTCTTTTAGAACTGAGCCTGGGAGATCAGAAAGGCTATGTGTATGAAGTTATATGGAAGATTTTAGCTGTCTGGATTCTGACAGGCATAATTATCTATTATTGTATAGGGTATTATTATATATCTGTAATAAGAAAAAATTATAAAGAAGAAACAGATATAAAGAAAAAATGGAAACCATTTCAGAGATATGAGGAGTTGCAAACACATGCAGAGACTATGAATTATCAAGAGGATTTTGCAAAAGTACAAAATAAAGTTTCAGTTTACTTTAGGAAAAAAGGAAATACAGAAAAGATATCTGAAACAATTCATGCAGATGGATTATTTCAGGCGTATATCACTAAAACAGGAAGTCGAGTAGAAATATTTGCATTGATAAAAACAGAAATCCTGTCTGATACGGTAATAGAAGAATTAAATGAAATATATCAAAAGAAGATTCAAAATAAACTTAAGGGAAATATTGCCATGTCTCCGGTATTTTTTGTCTATCTGATATGTGTACAGAAGGCATCACAGGAATTTAAAAGTCTGATCGGTAATGAGATTATACAGAAAAAAGACAAATACTGTCTTCCAACAGGAATTGTATTTGATGAAAAGAAGCTTTATATTGCCGGACAAAAAGATGAATATGGACAAGCTGAATATCAATATCTGAAAGATAAAATATCGAATATACTGGGTGTATCGATTAATGCGGAGGAAAAGAATGAGAAGAAACAGCACGAATTATAATGAACCTATAGTAAATTATATACTATATTTTTTAATAGGCATTGTGCTTTTTTATAGCGTATACAGATATCTGTTAGTCGGGGGACTGCTTTCTGCTGTGATTTTGAGCATTGCACTTATTGGTATCAGTTTTTATTTCTACGACAGGGAAAGCGAACGACAGTATGTATATGCAGAAAACAGCATGAAAGATATAAAAAAGCATATGCGTAAAGGAAGCTATAATAAAAATAAAATTGGTATGTTTTCAGTAAGGAAAGGAATCTTTTTCTGCCAGATTAATGCAGTAATTCAGATAGTTATCTTGATAGCTGTTGAGATATATTTTTATTTACAGCATTCTTACTTTATCTATCTTCAATATTCAAAAATACATTCAATATTGCAGATATGGCTGATTATCAGTCTGTTTTTCTATATAGTTTTCGTTTTTCAATACCGGGTTGTTATACAGCGTGTCAGTGAGGACTGGGCAGATTCTATGCGTATGTGGGACGTGTTTTCTTTGGAAGATGCAGAAAGCAATAAGTTGGAAAAACATACCTGTTTTATAAAAGATTACGAGGATGTAAACAGGCGGTATTCACAGAGACTTTTGAAAAAAAGATTTTGTTTTGGAAGAGCAAATACTTTAGACAGTTCCACAGATAATATTTGGGCAGTGTGGAATGATGATAAAATAGAAATGGTCATGACGGTATACTATGATGAAATAACAGAGGATGATTTGAACGATCTTAATTATATTCTTCAGGATACTATGCATCAGGAAATCAAAAGAATACATACGGTTTTACCTGTTTATTTAACGTGCTTAATCTGTGTAGAGAAGGATTCCAGGGTGCTTAGAAACCTGATTTCCAGTGAACCGCAGAAGCAGAAAAACTGTTTTTTACTGCAGGCAGGCTTGGTATTTAAGGAGCAAAAGCTATATCTAAATAAAACTGTACAAGGCAAAATATATGGAAAAATGAAACAAGATTTGTTTGGAATGGTTGGCTGCGGATTGGAGCACAGATAAATCTTATATGTAAAATCAGAAAAGATATCATCTGCCTAAAGAAAGAGGGGGGAGTGAATGAAGAAAATAAGTGAAAATAAGTTTTGGCAGGAGATTATTAGTGAATTTTATCAACAGTGTCAAATTAGTCAGGAATCCTGTAACTGCCTGAACGCTTTTCTTGAGTGCCCTGAGATTATAGAAATGCTGGATGGCTGTGAACTGAGTCAGGAAGAATGTAAGCAATATAGAGCTGCGATTTTAGATGTGCTGAATACAAAGAGATCCGATCTTACAAAAAGAGAAGATTCAATCCTACAGAAATTTTCTGACCAGAATAAAAAAGCAGAAGAGTATTTACTTGATGAAAAACCGTTCGTAGATGAACACATGAAAGAAAGCGTCCAATTTCTGCTTTTTCAAGGGATTTGCAAAAGCAGAGGAGAAGAGTTATCATCAATTTTAAGTTTAAAAGTAAGATACAGGAAATATAGTAAATATAAAGGGTTTAGTATGGGATTATACGAAGCAAGCCCGGTATTTGTTCTTACAGTGGGAAATGCGGAAAGAGGGAGTTTTTATAAGAGAGAACCAAAAGACAAATATGGAAAGCTGGAATACTTATTTAGAGAAGACGGCAGATTAGTATCTACTATTTATTATATAAGTGAAAACAATCAGGAGATCTGTTATGTTTTATATTCTGGGAGTTATATATATTATATGATCTATGATCAGTTTTTTGGAAAAAAAACATTGTACAGTGTAAAAATCTTAAAAAACATTCATAACAAATTAGAATATTTGAAATGGTGTGTATATGGGGGACTAGCAGGAATACACAGAGTAGGTAAGGAAACTTATTTGTATCATAGCAACAAAATAGGAAAATGGTGGTCTGAAGAATTTTGGTTTCCGATATATAATGAAAATACAACTTTAGACGGGGCAATGATAAGAGAACTTTATACAGTAATATATGATAAAGAAGGGGATATGTCAGGATATAAAGTAAATTCATATATTGGAAGCAGATTGGCAAAAGATGTATTACAGAAAAAATTTGCACATATATCCGGTTATAATGAGTTTTATTTGTCAGAAAAAGATAGATTGGATACAGGAAAGGATTCCTTAAGATGGAAATATCCCCCCAATTATTTTTTATGTCCGGATATAAAAAAGTAATGTTCAAGAAGGTACACCGACTCTGTCATTAATTGCAGAACAAATCTGGTTTTGGGGAGAAATAAATGAAAGAATATTTTGTAGATGAAATAAAGAATAAAAAAGTATATGATAATTTCATACAATATATGCTGGAACATAGTGACTTCTTTTCAGTGGTTTATTTCAGAAATCGAAAGGACAGTCCTTTGAATAAATATTTAAAGAATTATAAAAAAGCTTTGCGTCCATAATTTGTATACAGATAACGATAGAGGTGCAGAAGCTCTGAGGATCCTTGGTCTGGAAGTTACATATACAGAAGATAATGCACGGGTATTTTATTATGATCTTACGAAAGAAATGAATCATTATCGAACTAAAAGGCCAAACCAATAGAAAAAAATGAGGAAGAAGAGTCCGTCTGAGAGACGGAATCCTCTTCCTTTTTGGTTATTGTTCCCACACAGTTTTTTTACTGATGATCCCTGCAGCCACAGCAGTTACTGCTTCTGCAATCCAGAAGGCGTGCCATACGCCCACTGCCCCAAAGATACGGCTGAGAACAAAGGCTGCCGGAATGATGACAAGCACATAACGGAAAAGAGAGACTGCCAGTGAAGGGGCTCCTTTTCCAAGTCCTTCCAGAGCGCCGCAGGCTGTGACAGATACGGAAGAAACCAGAAAGCCTGCGCTGATGATACGGAGAGCTGTTTTTCCTGCGAGAATGGTTTCTGCATTGGACGTAAACATCCCCATAAGCTGTCCTGGAACCGCAAGACAGATCACGGTTCCCAGAAGCATGATCATACTGGTCATGGCAAGGGTGACAAGATAGACTTTTTTCACACGTTTGTGTTCTCCTGCACCGTAATTATAGCCGATCACCGGCCGCATACCCTGAACGATCCCGCTGGCAGGAAGGTAAAGGAAAGTCTGCAGCTTGTAATAGATTCCCAGAACCACCACATAACTCTGAGAGTAAACAGCCAGAATACTGTTCAAAACAGAGATCAGCAGAGAAGGAAGGGCAAGGCTCAGGATTGCCGGAACTCCTATGGAATAAAGTTTTTTGTCTATGGAGGCAGCCGGTTTCAGGCATTTTCGTCTCAGGCGTACCTGAAGCGGCATTGTTTTGTATATGATAAGATAGATCACCAGATTCAGTACCTGTCCCAGGCCGGTTGCCAGGGCTGCGCCTTCCATTCCCATGGCAGGAAAAGGTCCCAGACCAAAGATCAGCACAGGATCCAGGATGATATTGGCAAGGCAGCCGCACATCATCCCCATCATGGAGGATTTCATTCTTCCGACTGCCTGAAAAAGCTTTTCAAAGGCAAGGTTCAGACCTACTACAACGGAAAAACAGAAAACAATTCCGGAGTAGCGGATTCCCAGATCGATCACCTCAGGATCAGATGTGAACAGCCCAAGGAAGAAGGGCATAATGGCAATACTGAAAATCATCATTACCAGTCCATGTATAACGGACAGAACGGTGCCATGAGTGGCGGCGATATCTGCGTGATCCCGTCGTCCCGCACCCAGATACAGGGAGATCTGAGAACTGATTCCCACACCGAAGCCAATTGCAATGGCGTTGACAAAATTCTGGACAGGGTAGACCAGGGAAAGGGCGGTCATGGCGTTTTCACTGATCTTTGCCACGAAAA
>URWL01000058.1 GCA_900551465.1 uncultured Blautia sp.
GTTCCTTAAGCATTTCTTCAAAAACAGAAGGCAGAGTTACATCCGTGATCTCTACAGTCAGTTTCAGAGGCGTTTCCTCATTCTGCCTGTGTATGGTCAAAACTGCCTGCTTTTTTTTACCATCCCGTATCATATCTGCAACCTCTGACACCTCCATATCTGTAATGTCAGTATCATCAATTGCACTGATAATATCCCCTGTCTTCACACCGGCATTACTGGCAGGTCCTCCTTCGTAACATTCTACGATCTCCACACCGCCTTCCAGGTTTTTCTGCATAGTCACGCCAATTCCCACATAGGCTCCCATTGTAGCTGAATTTTCCTGTTTGTATTCTTCTGCCGTATAATATCTGGAGTAAGGATCTCCCAGCCCGCCTATCAGTCCTGCATACAGCCCTTCTGCAAGCTGGTCCTCATCTATTTCTCCCAGATAATCCCGCTGGATCAAAGCCTCCAGCGCACGAATCTTCTGGACATGTTCCGAATCGGACAGAACACCTCTGTCCCTGATCTGATATCCTGCATATCCTCCAGCGGCAACGGCAAGTGAAATTGTAATTCCTGCCGCGATCCCTTTGATAAACTCTTTCTTCATATTATAAATGCCTCCCAAAACAGATAAACGGCACAATGTCCTGACTTTTTCAGCCAGAACTTTATGCCGTATCTGCTCTCAGTTATTATTTTTCATCAGACTCTCAGATGCTTTCTTGTTGTCCAGAAGCTTCCGATCAGACCGATTCCTATACCCAGGGCAAGTCCCAATGGCAGTAATGTCTGATAAATTTCAGAAACAGGAATAAAAGCAACTACTCCTGTCAGAACATTAAACTTTGTCAGAACATATTCTACTGCAGTATTATACAGGAAATATAAAACAGTCAGAGGAATCGCCGCACCGATCACACCCAGTACGATTCCTTCCATTACAAAAGGCGCCCTTACAAATCCGTCTGTCGCACCGATATACTTCATAATACCAATCTCTTCCTTACGAACAGAAACACCTACAGAAATAGTATTATGTATCAGGAAAATAGAAATCAGTACCAGAAGTCCGATCACCACCATCGAAGCCACAGATACCAGACGGTTAAAGCTTCCCAGAGTCTTTGCAGCCTGTTCAGACTGCTCTACTTCACGTACATGCTCCAGACTCTGGATATAGGATACCAGATCTGACTGCATTTCAATCTGATTCATATAAACCTGATAGTTTGCAGAATTCACAAGAGGATTATCATCTTTAAATCCTTCTGCAGCTTCAGATCCCTGGAAATACTGATCTTTAAAGTCATTCCATGCTTCCTCGGCAGACTTAAACACAATATTTTCCACTTCCGGACGCTGCCTGATCTGTTCTCCGATCATATCGATCTGTTCCTGAGTTGTTCCTTCCTCAAAAAACACTGTAACAGGAACTTCCTGCTCTACCTTATGGGCAATATTATCTACATTATTCACAATAGAATAAAACACCCCAACCAGAAATATACATGCAGCCATCGTCAGGATAGATGCAAGAGAAAACATCCAGTTTCTTTTAATATTTTTTACACCCTGTTTCAGAGTAAACCATATCGTACTAGGCCTCATGATATCCTCCTTCTTTCTCGTCGCTGACAATGACGCCTTCATGCATGGTAACCACTCTTTTTTTCATTGCGTTTACAATATCCTTATTATGTGTTACCACAAGCACTGTTGTTCCACGCTCATTGATCTCCTCTATCAGCCTCATGATCTCTTCCGCTGTCTGAGGATCCAGGTTTCCTGTAGGTTCGTCTGCAAGAAGGATGTCCGGACGGTTTACAAGGGCTCTTGCAAGAGCAACTCTCTGCTGCTCACCACCGGAAAGCTCATCCGGATAAGATTTGTCTTTTCCGGCAAGTCCAACCTCCTGAAGCACCTCAGGAACACGTCTGCGGATCACCTTTCCCGGTCTGCCAATAACCCTCTGGGCAAAGGCAACGTTTTCATATACATTACGATCTTTGAGAAGACGGAAATCCTGGAATACAACGCCTAGCTTTCTGCGGTATTTTGCAACCCGGCGATGTTTCATTGTTTCCAGTCGCTCACCGCTTACGATCAGCTGTCCTCCAGTAGTATCAAGCTCCTTCATCAGAAGTTTGATCAGGGTAGACTTACCTGAACCACTGCTTCCTACTACAAATACAAATTCACCTTTATCTACATGTAAGTTTGCATGATTTACAGCCAGATTGCCTTTATCATATGATTTACTTACATCGATCAAATCTATCATTATGTTCCTCCTTCTCATACAGAATAAACATTTTAACGCTTTTGTAACAATGTTGTAACATAGTTCTCTATGAATTTCAAGTGTTTTTTGAGAATCCAGAAAAATTTCATCAATATTTCATATTTCTATGAAAATTACAAAGGTTTTTTATAGAAATATCCTGTTTATATATCGCATTTTATTGTACAGGAAACATCCGGTGAATTCAAGAATTTCTTATGAATTTAACTTCTGATAATAATTTTGCCTGCGTTATGAATAACGCAGGCAAAATATAAATAAATCTTCTTTTTAATTTTATCCTCGAAAAATATTACTCCGGTGATATTAATATTCCAACGTCTCCATATATTTCATATATCTTACCACCATCAGTGCGATCTTAAAGGTAATCGCATCTTCAAATACACGAAGATCCAGTCCTGTGCTCTTCTGCAGCTTATCCAGACGGTATACCAGGGTATTTCTATGGATATACAGCTGTCTGGATGTCTCAGAAACATTCAGACTGTTTTCAAAGAATTTATCAATAGTCACCAGGGTTTCTTCATCAAAATCATCCGGGGACTTATTTTCAAAAATCTCTTTAATAAACATCTTGCACAGCGGAATAGGAAGCTGATAGATCAGTCTGCCGATTCCCAGAGAACTGTAGGCGATCACGTCTTTTTCTCCAAAAAAGATCTTTCCTACATCAAGAGCCATTCTGGCTTCCTTATAAGAACGAGAAACCTCTTTCAGTTCATTTACAATTGTTCCATAAGCAATATGTGTTTCGCTTTCCTGTGTGAATCCAAGTGTATCAAGGATCGCATGGGCAAGCTTGTCCATATCACTGTAGTTTTCTCCATCTTCCAGCTGTTTTACGATAATGATGCTTCTTTCATCTACAGCCGTAATAAAATCTTTTGTCTTGCCGCCAAAAAAGCTCTTTACCGCCTCCATGGCATTGTGGTCTTTCTCCTGCTCCAGCTCCATGATCATAACAACACGGCGCACATCCGCATCAATATGGAGCTTCTTTGCACGATTATAAATATCCACCAGAAGAAGATTGTCCAACAGAAGATTTTTGATAAAGCTGTCCTTATCAAAACGCTCCTTATAGGCAACAATCAGATTCTGGATCTGGAACGCCGCAAGTTTACCTACCATATAGGTATCCTCATCGTCCCCATGTGCCACCAGAACATATTCCAGCTGGTAATCATCACTTACCTTAAAGTACTGATATCCCTTCACAAGCTGGCTTTCTGCCGGGGATCCTACAAAAGCCTGTACATCTTCCGGCTGAACCGAAAAATCTGAAAATGTAGATGCCAGAACCTTACCTTCTGTATCTATAACACAAAACTCGATTCTGGATATTTCTTTTAACCCTTCCAGGGTATTCTGAAGTACCTGATTTGATATCATCTGCTAACATCCCTTCTTACGCATTCTGCATGTTTCTTCTCTTTTCCCATAAAGAAAACCTGTACATAAAGCTATTTTAATACAATATCACCAAAAATAAAAGAGGAAATCCGAAATTTGTTACAATTTTTTGCGTGATTTTTGTATATTTTTCCCTATCTTTCTATAAATCCTTCTCCATGTACCTCTCTGGCATCTCCTACGATCACGAATGCATTAGGATCGATCTCATCAATCTTTTCTTTCAGCTGGACCAGTTCTTTCTTTCCTACCACACAGTAAAGCATCAGTTTTTCCTGCTTTGAATACATTCCCTTCGCATGAATGCCTGTAACTCCCCGATCCATATCCTCTATGATCATACGGGCCACTTCCTCCGGCTTATCGGTGATAATATGAACTGCCTTTGAAAATTTCAGGCCCTCGATCAGACCATCTGAAACCTTTGTTACTAGATAAACGGCAATGATCGCATAAAGACCCTTACGAATGCCAAATACGTACATTCCCACAAGTACAATCGCTCCGTCTATAAACTGCATGATCTGTGCAATGGAATAATGCCTCATATACTTCTGGATAATGGCAGCCAGCATATCTGTACCGCCAGTCGTTCCTCCTCCCAGAAATACAAGGCCAATTCCCACGCCAAGGATAATACCTCCGTAAACAGAGGAAAGAAGAATGTCATCAGAAAGCTCCCATGCGGGAAGAACAGCCAGCCACATCGTCAATGACATATCTCCGATCAGAGCTTTTTTTACAAATGAAAATCCTTTGATCTTTGTTGCAAGTATAAAAAGAGGAATATTCAGACTCAGATTCGTGATCCACAGAGGAACCCCGTTTTTAACAATTCCTCTCGTCCATTCCTTAACCAGAATAGCAGCTCCGGAAAATCCGCCTGTTACAAGCCCGGCTGCATCGAAACAGGAGGTGATCGCAGCTGCCATCAGCCCTGTTCCTATAAAGATTACCATATACTCCAGAAACAAAGATCTTTTTCCTGCAAGTTTCATAAAAAACTTCCTCCTGTAGTTATAACTCTAATGCGGTAAAGCGTCCCATATCCTAAAAGAACGGGAGACGGCACAAGCCGCTTCCCGCTCTTATTCTGCCCTATTTTTCGGGCATATTTACAAATCTGATAAAATGATAGCTTTCTACAATCTGGAAATATTTGATAATTCTGGGATACAGAGGTTCAGCTGCCTCCCCGAATTGTTCCTTTACCAGCACAGCAATATCTTCCACCGTACGTTTTCCGTCGATCAGCGGCCAGATAAAACTTCCGTTAGCATCCAGATGAACTTTTGTAAAACGAGGTTTATTAAACAGATTCTGTGCAATCTTGTTCATGATCCCGGTATTTTCCACCTCCAGGATCACCCTCTCTTTCAAATCTGTATGCCACTTTAATGAACTGCTTTTTTCCGGTATCAGATCCAGATAATTGATATCTGCCATCTTTTTTTTATTTCTTTTTTTCATCAGTCTTTTCTTTTATTCCATAAGGAGAATTTCAGCAGACAAAGGATCATAAGAACCATGATCACAACACCGCCGATATTGCCAAAGCTGATGAAAGACGGAATGGTCACTCCCGCTACCGCCAGAATGGCAAGGAAAATACCTACAAGACCTTCTCCGGCGATCATACCTGCACAGTACAGCGTACCATCGGTAACCTGTCTTTCTTTTGTTTTTGCATCTACCTTCTTGCGTCCGTCCATGAACATGCGCACTGTACCGCCGATCATGATGGTTGCATTCAGGTAAATCGGAAGGTAAAGACCAATTGCAAAAGGCATAACCGGAATTCTTAAGATCTCGAGACCAATTGCAAGGCATACACCTACAAATACAAGAGTCCAGGGAAGGTTTCCTCCCATGATACCCTCTACGATCATTTTCATAAGACCTGCCTGAGGAGCCGGAACTTCTGCTGTACCATATCCCCACGCTGCATCCAGAAGATAAAGAACACCGCCGATTGCAAGACCGGATACAACCACACCAAGAAGCTCACCGATCTGCTGTGTCCTCGGAGTAGCTCCAAGAAGATATCCTGTCTTAAGGTCCTGAGAAGTATCTCCTGCAATTGCTGCAATGATACAGATAACAGAACCGATAGCGATTGCTCCTGTCATACCCTTGATGCCAGTCTCACCTGTTGCTTTAATTGCAAATGTAGCGATCAGAAGTGTAGCGATAGCCATACCGGAAACCGGGTTGTTGGAGGATCCGATCATACCTACCATACGGGAGGAAACGGTTGCAAAGAAGAAACCGAATACTACGATCAGAAGAGCTCCAAGGAAGTTTACCGGAATTGCCGGAACAAACCAGATAATAAATACCATTGCAAGGATACCAACAAGGATCACACCCATAGGAAGATCTCTGTCAGTTCTCAAAGTACTGTTCGCCTGGGATCCTTTCATACTCTTCATGGAATCACGGAAGGTAGAAATGATCAGAGGCAGAGATTTGATCAGGGAAATGATACCGCCTGTAGCGATAGCGCCTGCTCCGATATATTTAACATAATTTGACCAGATAGCCGCTGCTCCGCCTTCTGCAAAAAGCTGGGAAATTGTCACTCCTGCCGCTGCCGGATACATAGAAGTTTCCGGTCCAAACAGACAGATCAGCGGAATAATTACCAGCCATCCCACAATAGAACCTACAAACATAAAGGATGCAATTCTCGGTCCTACGATATAGCCAACGCCAAGAAGCGCCGGATAAACCTCCATACCGATCTCACCCTTAAAGGACTTAAAGGCTACGGCAACGTCTGCCGGAACTGCTTTCAGTCCGTCTACAATAAACTTAAATGCTGCTGCGATTCCCATACCGGAAAATACAGTAGCCGCGTTGGAACCGCCCTCTTCGCCTGCCAGAAGAACGTCTGCACATGCAGTTCCTTCCGGATAAAGAAGTGTGGCATGCTCCTTCACGATCAGCGCATTACGAAGGGGTACCATAAAAAGTACACCCAGAACACCGCCACAAAGTGCGATTAAAGTAATTTCTACCAGACCCGGTTTCTCGCAAAGACCTTCCTCTGCCCAGAGAAACAGCGCCGGCATAGTAAAGATAGCTCCTGCTGCAAGAGATTCACCTGCAGAACCGATGGTCTGTACCAGATTGCTCTCAAGAATGGAGTTTTTCTTCATGATCACACGGATAACTCCCATGGAAATAACTGCTGCCGGAATGGAAGCAGATACTGTCATACCAACACGAAGACCAAGATAAGCATTGGCTGCGCCGAATACAACTGCCAGGATCATACCCATGATCACAGAGGTCACCGTCATTTCAGCAGTTACTTTTTCTGCCGGAACATACGGTTTAAACTCTTTGTTGTTCATTGATTTCCTCTCCCTTTTATTAAATTTTTACGAACCTATTCTTCATTATACTAATTTACAGCTTCATATGCAAGCAGTTTTCCCTTTAATCCTATGAAGATTTTTCTCTTTAATCTTATAAAGAGATAAATCTTTATAAAAAAAAAGAGAAGCAGCCCTCTCTTTCTGTATCGGTCAGAAAGAAAGCACTGCCTCTTTTTTACTTATATGAAATCCAGATTATCTTCCAAACTGCATATCGTTGTTTCCAGATTCTGTCTCCCACATTTCAAGCATGTTGATCGGGTCGTTGTAATCTGCAAGCCATCCCTCACGGCAGAAGTCGAATTTGCCCTGTTTTCTCTCGTCAAGGAATACAGACCACTCACGTGTCTCAACAGTTACGTTGATACCGATTGCTGCAAAATCCTGCTGAATGGACTCACCAATCTTAACATTGCCTTCTGCATCGTTTGTAAGGTAAGTCATGTTGATCGGAGTATCTGCAGAAAGCATACCGCTTTCATCGAACTGATATCCAGCGCCTTCAAGAAGCTTTCTTGCCTCTTCCAGGTTTGCTTCATAAGCCTCTGGGCTTGGATCAAAGTATCCAACTACATCTTCCATCGGATAGGTATAAGCATCATCATTTACACGGAACTCACCGCCGTTGCCGTCTCCCATTCCTGTCGGGATGAAAGTATTTGCAATTTCCTGATCAGCCTGTGCAATGGTGTCAACAATGTACTGACGGTCGATGAGAAGAGACATAGCCTTTCTCATGTCAGCAGCCTGCTGTACAGTCTTGCCTGCAAATAGCTCGCTGTTTACATTAAATCCTGAATAGTAGGTTCCCAGTGTCGGAACGTTATGATACTCTTCTTTTTCTTTTGCTGTTGCCATCATATCTGTTGCAATAGTATCGATGAACTGAAGGGATCCGTCCTCAAATGCATTCCAGATTGCTGTATCATCAGCACTAAGCATGAACTGGATTTTTTCCAGAGATACTTCATCAGCTCTGAAGTAGTTCGGGTTCTTTTCATAAGTCATGGACTCGTTATGTTTCCATTCTGTACAGGTCATCGGACCGGAGGTAACAAATCCGGACTCAACACACCATGCACCCGGGTTCTCAGCAGCGCCCTCTGCAGACTCTACATTCTGCTGCGGTACCGGATAAAATGCCGGGAATGCACACAGATCAAGGAAGTATGCACATGGAGCTGTAAGATGTACAGTAAAGGTTTTTCCGTCTTCGGAAGCCTCGATCTTCAGTGTTCCGTCATCATTCTTTGCAATGATGTCAGCCAGGTAAGCATAGTCTGCACCTGTCTCCGGGTTAGCAAGACGATTCCAGCTGTATACAACATCCTCTGCATTCAGCTCTTCACCGTCAGACCATTTCAGGCCGTCTCTTAAAGTGAACGTATACATCTGTCCATCTTCACTCACCTCATGACTTTCTGCCAGCTCAGGAATAAGCTGTCCCTCTGCATCATAAGAATACAGACCGGAAAAAGCAAGAATTGCCAGGCATGCACCGTCAACTGTAGAGTTCAGAGCCGGGTCAAGCTTGTTTGGCTCAGATGCAATCTGAAGGCTTAATGTATTATCCGGAGTTTTTGCATATCCGAAATACTTGAAGCCGAACAGATTGCAGTAGATGTTCTCTACATCTGTTTTCTGCATGTACACGTCGTTGTAGTAGTACAGCGGAACAACTGCCCATGTGTTCATAAGCTCGTCCTCTGCCTCATGCATCAGCGCCTCACGTTTAGCCAGATCTGTCTCTGTTCTGATCTCAGCGATACGTGCGTTATAAGCTTCCCATGCCGGAGCTGCTTCGCTGGATGGTCCGTGCTCTTCAGCA
>URWL01000059.1 GCA_900551465.1 uncultured Blautia sp.
CAGGTATTCGCCCAAATACAGATTTCCTGAAAGACACCGGTCTGGAAATGTTTAAGGGAACGATTCTTGTAGACCGTACAATGAAAACAAACCTTGAAGACGTTTATGCAGCAGGCGATTGTGTAATGGTTACAAACCGCCTTACAGGAAAAAATCAGTGGTCTCCTATGGGATCATCTGCCAATATGGAAGGAAGAACTCTGGCACAGGTACTGGCAGGTAAGGAAAAAACTTATCCGGGTGTATTAGGAACTGGTGTTGTGAAGCTTCCGAATCTGAATATCGGACGTACCGGTCTTACAGAAGTACAGGCTCGTGAGGCAGGCTATGATGTAGTCACCGTAGTAGCGCCTACAGATGATAAGGCTCATTACTATCCGGATGCTTCTTTCTTTATCACAAAGATGATTGCAGACAAAAAAACTCATAAACTTCTTGGCGTACAGGTATTTGGCCCGGGCGCAGTAGATAAAATGGTTGATATCGCGGTTATGGGAATGAATATGGGAGCAGTTCTTGAGGACTTTGAAAATGCAGATTTTGCATATGCTCCGCCTTTCTCTACTGCAATCCATCCTTTTGTACAGGTGGCATATATCCTGCTTAATAAGATCAACGGAACACTGGTCAGCATGACTCCTGCAGAATATGCAGAAGGCAAAGCAAAAGACTATAAAGTGATCGATGTAAATCCGCAGCCTTCAATCCGTGGTGCTATGTTTGTAGATCTTGCCAAAGTAAACGGAGAAATAGAGGGGCTGGATAAAGAAGATAAGCTTCTTCTGGTGTGTGCAAAAGGAAAGAGGGGATATTTCCTTCAGAATCGTCTTCGTCAGTTTGGCTATAAGAATACAGCAGTACTTGAGGGAGCAAGATTCTTTAATGACATTAAGATTTCCAATGCATCCGGAAGCATTTCTCCGGAAGAAGAAAAACGTGTAAAAGCACTGGGATTTTTGAAAGATAAGAATACAGAAGATAAGTTTAATGGCCGTGTTATCACAAGAAACGGAAAGATCACAGCTGAAGAAGCCAGAACTATTGCAGAGGCGGCTGAGATGTTCGGAAGCGGTGAGGTGACTATGACATCCCGCCTTACCATGGAAATTCAAGGAGTTCCTTTTGATAATATCGAGCCTCTTCGGGAGTATCTCATGCAGGCAGGTCTGGAGACGGGAGGAACCGGATCTAAAGTAAGACCGGTGGTTTCCTGTAAAGGAACTACATGTCAGTATGGACTGATCGATACCTTTGGACTTTCAGAAGAGATTCACGAGAGATTTTTCCATGGCTATGCAGATGTGAAGCTTCCTCATAAATTTAAAATTGCTGTAGGCGGATGCCCGAATAACTGTGTGAAACCTGATCTTAACGACCTGGGAATCATTGGCCAGCGTATTCCGCAGATTGATCCGGAAAAATGTAAAGGATGCAAGATCTGCCGTATTGAAAAGAATTGCCCGATCCATGTTGCAAAAGTAGAAAACGGAAAGATCGTTATTGATGAAAATGCATGCAACCATTGCGGACGCTGTGTAGGAAAATGTCCGTTCCATGCCATTGAAGATTATACAAACGGCTACCGTGTTTACATTGGAGGACGCTGGGGCAAAAAAGTTGCCCAGGGACGTTACCTGGACAAGGTGTTTACAGATAAAGAAGAAGTGCTTTCCATTGTAGAAAAAGCCATCCTTCTTTTCCGCGAACAGGGAAATACAGGAGAACGTTTTGCAGATACCGTAGCACGCATCGGATTTGAAAATGTGCAGGAACAGCTTCTTTCCGATGAACTTCTTGGACGAAAAGAAGAAAACATCAAAGCACAGAAACACCTTACAGGCGGAGCGACCTGCTGATAAAAATACACAAAGGCGCAGTTTCCTTATGGAGACTGCGTTTTTCTGTGCCGGAAAATAAATGGTCAAAAAAAGAAGATTTTGTTTTGCAGATATTAAAAATAAATAAAATATATCTGTTAATATTGTAACGATACAAGGAATGGATTATAATAAACCTGATTTTATGGAGCCGCAGCGGCTCAGATAGGAGCAGGCATGAATTACGAAGAAGCAAGAGAGTATCTGGACCAGGTTTCTAAAGGAGGAAGCGTCCTTGGTCTGGACAATATGAGAGAATTGTTAAAAAGACTGGAAAATCCCCAGGACAGCCTGAAGTTTGTACATATTTCAGGTACAAATGGCAAGGGATCTGTGCTTGCATATGTTTCTACTGTTTTTAAAGAAGCAGGGTATCGTACAGGAAGATATATATCTCCTACGCTGTTTTCCTACAGGGAAAAGATCCAGGTCAATGAAAGGTTTATTGGTCGAGAGGATCTGGCTCGTCTGACAGCGAAGGTGAAGAAAGCAGCAGAAGAAATGAAGAACAGTGGCAAGGGATCTCCTACTATATTTGAAATAGAGACAGCTTTGGCTTTTCTTTACTTTGTGGAACAGAAATGTGATATCGTGATTCTGGAAACTGGACTGGGCGGTGCACTGGATGCCACGAATGTGATCACGACTTCAGTGATGGAAGTGATCACTTCTATCAGTATGGATCATATGGAATTTCTGGGAGACACACTTGGAAAAATAGCTTTGCAGAAGGCCGGGATCATTAAACCCCATACTGCTGTGGTATCTGCCATGCAGGAGACAGAGGCTGCGGAGGTGATTCTAGATGTCTGCAGAAAAAAAGAGTGTATCTGCAATATGGTAGATCCAAAACAGATAGAACATATTTCTTATGGATGTGACGGGCAAAGTTTTTCTTATAAAAACTGGGATAATATAAAGATTTCCCTGATGGGAAGCTATCAGATTAAAAATGCTGCCCTGGCTTTGGAGGCTATAGAGGCATTGAGAGAACTGGGATATCAACTTAACGATAATGCTGTTTATCAGGGAATGAAGAAGGCTGTCTGGAAAGGACGTTTTACAATAATATCAAAGGAACCTTTTATTATTATGGACGGAGCACATAATCAGGCGGCAGCAGAGGAACTGGTTCGTTCTCTGAAGCTCTATTATCCTGGAAAGAAATTTTATTATATATTTGGAATGTTCCGGGATAAAGATTATCATCAGGTGATCCGGCTTACCGCCCCGCTTGCTGAATATATTATTACGGTAGAGACTCCTGAAAATCCAAGAGCACTTCCGGCGGAGGAACTGAAAAAAGCGGTAGCAGAGGTAAATCCGTCTGTAGAAGCTGCCGGAAGCCTTCGCATGGCAGTAAATCAGGTAATGGAGCAGATTGATAAGGATGCGGTGATCGTGATTTTTGGCTCTCTGTCTTTTCTGGGAGAAGCAGAAATGGCGGTAAATCGTTACAAAATGGAAGTTGGTGACTAGACGAAAAGTTAAAATCCGTGTCTGACAGCTGTGGAAAAACAGCTGTCAGACACGGATTTTTATTTCAAAAATAATTTTAACATTTTTTTATATAAATTACCATATGGCTGATAACGGACAGGGAGATCAAGCCAGGTTTTTTTATCTACAATACTTTTTGTATGGCTAAAGGTATCAAATCCTGTTTTTCCGTGATAGCTTCCCATTCCGCTTTCTCCAAACCCTCCAAATCCCATTTCGCTGGTAGCCAGATGTATAACAACATCGTTGATACATCCGCCTCCAAATCCAATACATGACATGACTTTATCCGCATCTTTTTTATCTGATGTAAAAAAATATAGGGCCAGAGGGTGAGGAAGAGACTGTATATGGGAAATGGCCTGATCCAGAGCTTCAAAGGTCAGGACGGGAAGTACAGGTCCGAAGATCTCTTCCTGCATAATGGGATCGTCAAAAGAAACGTTTGCCATTACAGTAGGAGAGATCCTGAGTTCTGACCTGTCATATTCTCCGCCGAAGACGATTTTTTGATTATCTATCAGACCAAGTATCCGTTCAAAATGTTTCTGATTGATGATCCGTCCATAATTTTTATTTTTTAGCGGCTGATCCGAAAATTGCTTTATTATCTGTTTTTTTATCTGCCGGAGCAGCTCATCTTTGATTTCTCTGTGACAATAAATATAGTCCGGAGCTACACAAGTCTGTCCGCAATTTAGGAATTTGCCAAATACGATCCGTTTGGCGGCCAGCTTAAGATCGGCTGTCCGGTCAACGATGCAGGGGCTTTTTCCTCCAAGTTCAAGAGTTGCCGGAGTAAGATATTCCGATGCTTTTCTTAATACTTCCTTTCCTACGTGCTGGCTTCCGGTAAAGAAAATATAATCGAAATGCTGGTTTAAAAGGTGGGTGTTTTCTTTGCGGCCTCCCGTGATCACCGCTGCATGGGAATCGTCAAAACATTCCCGGATGATGTGCTGGACAATACGGGAAGTATTGGGAGAGTAGGCGCTGGGTTTCAGAACCACAGTGTTTCCGGCAGCAAGAGCATCTATTAACGGTTCCATACTTAAGAGAAAAGGATAATTCCAAGGACTCATAATAAGTACAACTCCATAAGGAGAAGGTTTCTGAAAACTTCTGGAAGGAAACTGCGCCAGTGGTGTCCGGACTCTTTTTTCTTTTGCATAAATGGAAAGGCGACGGAGCATATGAGATATTTCGCTTAAAACAAGGCCTGTTTCACACATGTAACTTTCAAAATCACTTTTTCCCAGATCCAGCAGTAAAGCCCGATGGATGTCCGTCTCGTGCTTTTTTATAGAAACTTTTAATTTCTTCAGAGCATTGACGCGGTTACGGGTAGGAAGAGTGGCGGCTGTATGAAAGAAATCTCTTTGTTTGTCTACTATATTTTTGATTTCCTGTTCATTCATATGAAATCCTCCTGAGAGCGCATTAAAAAGCTGTTTTATGATTACTATATCAGTGGTGAGAAAACGTGTCAACATCGGATAAAAATACAGCTGCCGTCAGATATCTGGTCAGGAGAGAAGATAGTAATTTATGAAGGAAGTGAATACTGGGAAAATCTGTGATACAATAAAAGAAAGCTATCAGAAAATACAGATACAGGAGGGGCTCATGAAAGTAATTATTTTTTTGGACGATAAAAACGGTATGATGTTTAATAAAAGACGACAAAGCAGAGATCAGGCAGCTGCAGATGAAATATGTATGCTATGCCAGGGAAATGTGCTTTGGATGAATGACTATTCTTATTTGGTTTATGGAAATCTGGAAGGCGTGGAAATAAAGTGCTGCCGGGACTTTATGCGAAAAGCGGATACAGGGGAATATGCTCTTGCAGAAACAGAAGATCTGAAGATATTCGAAGAAAATATTGAGGAATTACTGGTGTTTCGGTGGAATCGGATCTATCCGTCAGACAAAAAACTGGAGTTGGACCTGTCGGGATGGCAATGTACAGAAAAAAAGGAGTTTCCGGGAAATTCTCATGAAAAAATAACATTGGAAAAATATATAAAGTTGTAATTATGGTATATGCAAAAATAACAAAACAGGACGAATGTTTTTGAAATCTTCGGGCGAAATGTAGAAAAATGTTGAATGATAATATGAAGTATGATAAAATATGCACATATTTATTAGATGAGATCCATTTGAGATCCATATTTTGAGAGGAGGATTTCTATGAAGCGAACTAGAACATTATTTAGAAAAATCACTGCAGCAGCGGCGGCTTCTACTTTGCTTTTGTCAGGTTCCAGTACAGTTTTGGCGGCTTCTTATCAGGAGGCAGAAAAGGCCGCCCTTTCCCAGTTTATTAAAGGTTTTTCTTCATACTGGGACGTTGTGATGGAAGACCAGGAAAAGGCTATGGCAGGAACTAAGGCTGTTATGACGCTGAAGCTGGAAGATGGAGGCAAAACTCTTTTAAGTGCAGCTTCAGGAGGAATGGATTTTTCCTGGCTGAATACTCTGACTATGGACATGACAGCTGCTGTAACAGAAGGAAAAGAAATTGTTAATGGAGCAATCCTTCTTAATGATTCTCCGCTTTGTAATATGAATATGTATATGGATCTGAATGAACTGGTGGAATACTTACAGATTCCGGAGCTGTCGGAAACATGGATGAAGATGCCGCTTCTGGATTCTCTGGAGATATCAGAGGAAGAGCTGGCACAGACATTTGAAAGTGAAGAGGAAATGCAGGCGTATATGGAATATATGGAAGCATACAAAGCTTCTATGAAAAATAATTTTAAGGTTCTCTCTGATCTTACTTCATTCCTTCCTGATACGGCAACAGTTTCTGCTCTTTTGGACCGCTATGGAAATATTATTATAGACAGTACTGCAGAAGGAACTTCTTCTGAGGAAACGATTTCGGTAGAAGGTATCAGCGAAGACTGTACCGTATATGAATCTCAGATAACAGAAGCAGGCGTTCTTTCTATGATGAAAAATATCCTGACAACAGCAAAAGAAGATCAGGAATTAAAAGGACTTCTTGATAAATGGTCAGAAACAAGTGGGGAAGATCTGAATGCACAGCTTCAGACAAATGCAGATGCTCTTCTTGCAGACCTTACCGGAGAAGGTTCTGATGCAGCTGTTGTTACCTCAAAGGCATGGGTGAATGCAGATGGAAAGATCATTGGAAGAGAAATAAGCGCAGAAGATGAAACCGGAAGCATTCCTGTATTTACCTGGAAAAATCCATCCTCAGATGAAAAATCTGCTTTATTTATTGAATTTGGAACAGGAGAAGAGACCATGACCTTTACCGGAACAGGACAGTCGTCAGAGGGACTTCTGAATGGTGAATATGTCTTCGCAGTAAATAGCGTGAAGATGCTTGGGATAAAAGCAGAGAATCTGGAAACACACCCGAAGGTTCCGGGATACTACAATGGAAAGATCGGTGTTTCTGTCCTTGATGCCGGAACAGAAGAAGCGCCTAATCCTCTGGCAGCTTTTGGACTTGATATAAATGTTGCATCAGATGCAGAGGCAAAGACCAATCAGGTGGATTTCACTGTAACAAATTCCGGAGCAGCTCTTGTTACTTTATCTGTAAATGGAGGCTACGCAGATGCCAGTGTATCCGCACCGGAACAGGCAGTTCTTGACGCGTCTCTTGATATTACGGAAGAGGGAGCTGAGACTTCTTATATTCAGGGAATGGACTGGACAGCAATCCTTGATAATGCATCTGCAGCCGGTGCTCCTGCAGAACTTGTAGGAGCCTTTGATCAGATGATCCAGCAGGCAGTGGACAATGCATTGAACCCGCCTCAGGAAGAAGAGATTACAGAGACTGAATCCGCAGCCGATGCTGCAGCATAATACTGCTGTATATAGAAGGCGTATGATAAATAAAGGTTAAAGTAAAAAGGATATCCGTTTGACAGAGTCTGATCTGTCGGAGGATATCCTTTTTTGACGGATATGTTATTAATCCAGTTTTCTGCTGATTCGATGAAAAGTAAAATAGAAAACAATCCCTTTGGCAATGGAACTTAAAGTCAGTGCCCACCAGATACCCGTCAGTCCAAGAGGTGTTTTTGTGAGCATCAGAGCAAGGGGAATTCGTGCTCCGGTAAGGAGAATACTGATAATACTGCAGATCTTAGTCTGTCCAAGACCGGAAAGAGCGCCTATGGTCAGCATTTCTACACACATGAAAGCCTCTCCTATTCCGATAATGATCATATATCCCACGGCAATTTCCAGAACTTCCGGTTCGTGGAAGAAAAGGGAAGAGATCTGTCCTGGAAACAGAACAAATGCAGCAGTAACGATCAGACCCCATGTAATCATGATACGAAGAGAAACCCGATATCCCTGACGGATGCGGTCATTTTTTCCGGCTCCGTAATTTTGTGCAGTAAAGGAATTCAGGGCCGCAGCAAATCCGTCAGCTGTATTCCAGGAAATGGATTCGATCTGCCCTCCTACCCTTTGAGTAGCGACAGCTCCTGGTCCGAAGGCAGAAACCATACGCGTCAGGAACATGGAGATCATACAGTATAGAGTCCCCTGAAGGGCGGTAGGCACGCCAATCCTGCAAATGGAATGGTAGATTTTTTTGTGGCTGATGGAAAATAGATGTATTTCTCTTAGTACATTTTCCTTATTTCTGCCTAAAAAGATCCCGGCTATCATTACCAGCATAACGACCAGCTGGGCGGAAACAGTCGCAATGGCTGCTCCCATAACTTCCAGACGCGGAAAAAAGCCTGTGCCGAGGATCAGGAGAGGATCCAGGATCATATTCATAACCAGTCCTATCAGGTTTGCAATAAACGGAGTTTTGGAATCTCCCTGTGCAGTATAAAGACCTGTTAAAGTGTAATTCATATAGGAAAAAATGATAAGTCCACAGGTGATCTTCATGTATTTTACTGCATGGGAATAAGTTTGAGCATCCTCCAGATGAAAGAAATCCAGAAGAGGCTCGGTAAAAAGAAGGCATACAGCAGAAAAAATAAATGCAAAAATGCAGGTAAGCTGTATAGAGGCGGAAGCATAGTCCGCAGCAGTTTTTGCATCATTGCGGCCGCAGCTTTGTGCCACATTAACCTGTCCGCCCATACGGGCAAGAGAGCAGAGACCCTGTGACAGCCAGACATACATTCCTCCCATACCGACTCCGGCTACAGCTTTGGAACCCAGTATTCCAATCCAGGCCATGTCCGTAATGTTGTAAGCAGTTCCTAAAAAGGCAGATGCCATGATGGGCAGTGCCAATTCTGCCAGTGTTTTTAAAATGGGACCATTGGTGAGGTCTATCTGATGTTTTTTGCTCATAACAGTTCATCCTTGTATTTAAAAAATTACATGCCATTCTATCTTAATCAATAATGAATAATAATGCAAGTGGTAAAAACAAAATTACGAAAATCAGGGTATTTGTGATATACTTAGAAC
>URWL01000060.1 GCA_900551465.1 uncultured Blautia sp.
ACAGGAAGAACTTACAGCCGTATCCATGTTGTAGGCGGAGGTTCCAATGCAGGATACCTCAATGAACTTACAGCAAAAGCTACTGGCAAAGAAGTTCATGCAGGTCCGGGAGAGGCTACTGCAATCGGTAATATCACTGCCCAGATGTTGAAGGCAGAGGAATTTAAAACAATCGAAGAAGCGAGAACTGTAATCCACGAGTCCTTCAATATTAAAATTTATCACGCATAATTTATATTAATTGGAGGTTTTATCATGTTAGTAAACACGAAGGCAAAAGTTGGCGTATTTTCAATTGCACTGGGAGCATATCTTCCTCAGTTTCCGTCTCTTGTACCGGAGTTTGAAGCGCAGTATTCTGCGTTTAAGAAAACAATACCGGATACGGTGGAGATCGTTGACGGAGGAATGGTAACAACAAAAGAGCAGGCAATGGAAGCTGGAGATAAATTCCGTTCAGCAGATGTAGATCTTGTATTTCTTCAGATGCTGACTTATGCGACATCTTACAATATGCTGCCGGCTATCCGTGATCTGGATGTTCCGGTGGTACTGGTAAATGTCCAGAAATTGAAAGCTCTTGATTATGAACATACCGACATTGCCTCCTGGCTGGGAGAAGGATATGCATGCGGAGCCGTAGGCGAGGCAGTGGCAGATCTTGAGAGAGCTGGAAAAAGACATGCAGTGATCACCGGTGTAGTAGAAGGCGGAGATCCGGCTGTACAGTCAGAAATTGAAGACTGGTGCAAAGCAGCTCAGGTCAGGAGAAGATTCCGTGATACCAATATTGCACAGATCGGAAGACCATATCCGGGTATGATGGATCTGTACATTGATGAGACAAACCTCTATAACAGAATGTTCCTTTATACGAAACAGTTTGACTGGGAAAAAATGTGGGCTATTGCAGATGATATCACAGATGAGGAGGCAATCCGTGCGAAAGCGCAGGATATCCTGGATACATTTGAGATTGAAGGCGGCGGAACCATTGAAAAAGTATGGGATATGGCAAAATATGTAGTTGCTTTTGAGCAGTGGGTTAAAGATGAGAAACTGGGAATGATCGCTTCTCACTATGACGGATTTGCTCAGGGCAAGGCAGGAGTTCTTGACAGTATGCTGATTCCGGCCTTTTCCATGCTGATCAAGCAGGGAACAGCATGTGCGGTAGAGGGAGATATGAAGGTTGCTATGGCAATGAGCATCCTTAAAACGATTTCCGGAACAGGACAGCTGTCAGAGATGTATTCTATCGATTTTAATGATGATATCTGCATTATTGGGCATTCAGGAAGCGGAGACGCAGATATTTCTGATAAAAAGCCTACTATGAAGATTGTAAAAGTATTCCATGGAAAGACAGGCGGCGGATATCTGACTCAGTTTTATCCGTACACAGGACCTGTGACTTATCTTGCAATCACACAGGACAAGGACGGACACTTTAAGTTTGTGGTTGCCGAGGGTGTAAATGAAGAGGGACCGATTCTTTCCTTTGGCGATACAAATATGAGGACACGTTTTACCTGCGGAGCAAGAGAGTTTGTAAACCGTTGGAGCGAAGCCGGTCCGACACATCACATGGCTGCTGCTGTAGGCAGACATATTGATACCATCCTGAAGGTTGCAAAAATCTTTAATGTACCAGTTGATATTGTTACAAGATAAAAGGAATTCAACAGTCAGTTTGTAAATTTATACATATTCAAAAAAAGATCCCCCGAAGACAAAAATGGCTTCGGGGGTCTTTTTAGGAAAAAAGCTGTTTAACCTTTTTTCATGGCCTGATGTTCTGCTTCCAGCTCACTGTGAAGCTGCAGGGAATTCCAGTGGACGGTGATTGGCGTCAGCATTGCTTTTAAAGATACGGCTTCTAATTGATTGTCACGGAAAAACTGTAAAAAGCCGTTCAGCTGCAGCTTGGAAAAATCCTTCATAACCATCATTTCGTCAGTAAAACTTTTTCCCATATTAAATTGAGGACATGGTTCAAATCCGGGGATATTAAAAAGATACCCCAGGGAATGCAGAAATTCTCCTGGCTGTACCTCCCGAATTTCGATGCCGTCTTTTGTCAGGTATCTGCGGATCAGACGGCTGCGTTCATCTTCCTGGAAGTTATAAAGAAGGATTTGAGGAGCTGGCTGATATTCTCCGGGAATAAAAGTGTCTAAATTCAAAAAATTCATAGTATCCAAAATAATTCCTCCTGTTTTCTATAATATTTCAGTTCAGAGACATCTGTTCCTCTGAAGTTTACTTTATTGCCGGGATACGGATCTGTACTTCTGTGCCCTGCCCTGGCTGGCTGGTATAAGAAAGTCCATAACTGCTTCCATAGAGGATTTGAAGTCTGCGGTGCGTATTATATACGGCTATATTAGTTCCTTTGCCGGAAACAGTTTCTGTTCCGGAAATAATATCAGTAAGTTTTTCCGGAGGTATCCCCACTCCATCGTCAGAGATCAAAAGAACAATATCCTGATCCTCCATCCATCCGGTAAGCAGAATGGTGCCGGATTTGCTGTCCTTTTCAAGAATACCGTGGAGAACAGAATTCTCAATTACCGGCTGCAGTGTCAGCTTGGGAATCTGGTATTCTGTCAGCTCATCGGGAATATCTGAAATAAAGGAAATACTGTTATGATAACGCATATTTTGTATCTGAAGGTAAATAGAAACATGCTCTTCTTCATCACCGATGGTGCTGATACTGTTTTTTCTGCTTAAGGTCAGCTTGTAAAAGCGCGACAGCCTTTGTACGGCATTGGAGATTTCGGAAGTTTGTCCCTGCAGAGCCATCCAGTTGATCATATCCATGGTATTGTAGAGAAAGTGCGGATTGATCTGGGCCTGAAGTGAATTAAACTCTGCAATCCGCAGTTCTTCCGCAGATTTCCTCTGATCTTCCATCAGCTGTTCCATTTTCCGGGTCATATAATTGTAGGTATCGATAAGATCACCGACTTCATCATGGTAAATAGGGCTGTCCATAGGGACCGGAGTTCCATGGCGTATCTGGTTCATCTGACTTATGATAGAAGATAAACGATTAGTCACGGAATGCGCCAGGGAATGGGCCATAATGGAAGTGAGGATCAACATTCCAAGATAGACCAGAATATACTGGAACATCAGGAGATTTCCCTGATGAATCAGTGCATTGGCCGGAAGGACAGTTACCATAAACCAGCCGGGATGACGGATATGATAAAAACCTGCATAAAATTTCTGTCCAAGAATCTCTCTTTCAATAAATCCGTTGGAAGCCATAAACGAATCCTGGATCACTGCATAATCCAGGTAATATATACCGGCACCAGAGCTGTCAGAGGAAGCGACGATGGATTCTCTGTCATTGATGATGTAGGAAATACTGCCTTTTAAGGTGAGGTTGTCTTTCAGGATTTCTGTAAGCTGTTCTGTGGAAGAATACAGTGCGATATATGCAGGGTAGGCATAACCCTGATAATAAAAGGTAGTAGAGGCAATATAAGCCATATCGCCAAAGGTGTTTTTTTCACGTTCTCCCAGATAAAAGGGAGGGCAGTAAAGTTCTGGCTTGCCGGTTCCCTGAAAAATACCATACCAGTAGGTTCCATGAGCAAGGCTCATGGGAACAAAGTAGTCCTTGGTCTGCGCATCCTGGAAAAGACTGACAGAGTCATATGGAAAATCCATGTAAATCTGAATTCCGGTAATTGTTTTTCCATCAATGAGAGAGTCGGCCTTCTGGCAGAATTCCCTTGCTTCAGCAGGGGCCAGAAGAAGCTGGGAAGGAGCATTTACAGGTTTGTGGAACAAAGTCTTATAAAAATCCAGTTCAGTGATCTGATGATAAGCATCCAGGATATTCTGGATATTATTCTCGATCAGAGGGGCTGTCTGTGCAGAGGCATCCTGCTCCTGACGTATAGTATCAGAAATGACCATGTTATAAAAACGACCATAAAAAAGAATACCGACAAGCAGGACCGGAACAGTGACGGCGATCATCAGTACAATGGTGATCTTAGTCTGAAGCTTCAGATCACCATATGCCTGACGGAGTTTTTTTAAAAAGGCGATCATTGCAGATTCTGCTCCCTGTATTCAGAAGGAGAGATACCGCAGTGCTTTTTGAAACTTTTTCCAAAGTAGTTGCCGTCACTGTAACCAACTCTGGAAGAAATGTCTGCTATCCGGTAGCGTGCATCTTTAAGAAGCTGTTTGGCTTTTTCCATACGATATTCTGTAAGATACTGATTCAATGTCTGGCCAGTTTCATTTTTGAAAAAAGTACATACATAGGAAGTGGAAAGGAAAACATGCTCACTGATATCTTTTACAGAAAGCGTATCGTTCATATAATTCTGACTGATATAATTTTTGATCAAATGAATGGTAGGATGTTCCTGGGTATTTTCAGTGGCTTCTTCAAAAAAAACAGTGGTCTGCGTGACCAAAGTTTTATGAAGCTCCGGGAATGTAAAGCATTGGTGTATGGTATCGGCAATACTTTCATCATCCGGGGATCCGGGAATAATGCTGCGCTTTCTTGTGTTTTCCAGAGAAAGAAAAAGCTTGTAATATAAATCTTTGACAGAATTCTGGAAATATCCGGTGCTTTTGAAAAAGGTATTTTTTAATTGATTTAGCAGCTTTAAGGCTGTTTCCTGATCCCGGTTTTCCAGAGCTTCTTTAAATTCCTGTTCCGGAAAATCAAAAGAGCAACTGGAAGATTCTCCATGATCTTTTACGGAATCCTGAGTCAGTACAAAATTTTCCGGGAAGAAAAAACTGTTCTGCAAAAGGATCACAGCAGAGGCATAGGACTGGTAAGCTTTGGAAATTCCAGTGACGATATCTCCAAAAGCAATGGAATACTTTCCGTGATAAGAAAGCCTGCATGCAAGAAAATCCTGAAGCTCCTGCAAGGTGTGGGAAGGGGGCTTTCTTTCGGAGAATAAAAAGCAGATCAGATTCTGATGTTTTTTATCTGTATATATAAAAGAAATTTTTCTTTTTTCCAAAAAATCGGAAAGTTCTCTGTGAAATTCTTCCAACACCGGCAGCTCCGGGAAAACATGCATCTTTATTATAAAGGAAAGAATACAGGAAGTGTTTCTGATGGAAATCCCTAATTCCCGGGAAAATGTCCGTACAGTTTCATGATCCGGAACTGCAGGAAGCGTCAGGAGCAGAGCCAGCTGGGAGGCGGTTTCCATGGATCTTAAAGTTTCGCCTCTTTTAGAGTGGAGCTTTTGAATGTAAAGATTTCCGGCTTCACGGACTGCTTCTGAAACCTCTGAAGGATTCAGCGGTTTTTCAATATAATTGACTGCTTTCAGCCGGATTGCTGCTTTCAGATATTCTTTGTCAGAATAACCGCTCATGAAAATGGGAACAGAATCAGGAAGGATTTTTTCCAGGCGTTCCAGCATAGTGATCCCGTCCATACGGGGCATCCGGACATCACAGAGTATGATTTCCGGTTTGTGGATCCGGGCCTGTTCCAGGCCGTTTAGCCCGTCATCTGCCTGGAAGATCTCTTCGATTCCAAGAGAAGCCCAGTTTATGGAGGTCATCAGTCCGGTCCTTGTCAGTTCTTCGTCATCTACGATCAGTAATTTCATGGAAGTCTCCTTTGTGTTGACCATGTTAATGTAAACTGCTTACAGTTTATCACATTTTTCACAGGAATACGAGAATAAATAAAATCGTTTTTGTGCAGAAAAATGGAAAATATTTTACCCTGATTCCAAATATATTGCGGTTTTTTTATAGAGACGTCAATGATACAATAAATGCAGTTCAAAGAAAAAGGAAGGAGAAAGAGCCGTGTCTGAATATGTTCTTGAATTAAAAGGCATTACTAAGATTTTTCCGGGTGTAAAGGCATTAAATAATGTGCAGTTTCAGCTGAAGCCCGGTGAAGTCCATGCTCTGATGGGCGAAAATGGTGCCGGAAAATCAACATTTATCAAGGTTATCACGGGTGTACATAAAGCGGAAGAAGGCGAAATGTTCTTAAACGGACAGAAAGTGGACTTCAAGGGGCCGAAAGATGCACAGGCAGCCGGTATTGCAGCCGTATACCAGCATCCTACATCATATCCCCACTTAACTGTGGCGGAAAATATTTTTATGGGTCATGAGATCATCAAAAACAGGATGATCCAGTGGAAAGCTATGAATACAGAGGCAAATAAGCTTCTTGCACAGCTGGATGCAGACTTTGACGCTACAGCAGAAATGGGAACCTTAAGTGTTGCCCAGCAGCAGATGGTGGAGATTGCCAAAGCTATGTCCACAAATGCAAAGATTATTATTTTGGATGAGCCTACAGCAGCGCTGACCAGATCGGAATCTGAAAAATTATATACACTTGTGGATAAATTAAAAGAAGAAGGCGTTTCTATCATCTTCATATCCCATCGTTTCGAGGATATGTATCGTCTTGCATCCCGGGTGACTGTGTTCCGTGATTCTCAGTATATTGGCACTTATGATGTAAATGGCATTACTAATGCGGACCTTATCAAAGCTATGGTAGGACGTGAGATCACAGATCTTTTCCCGAAGCCGGAAGTGAAACCGGGAGAAGAAATACTTCGTGTAGAAAAGCTTTCCAGAGTTGGATATTTTAAAGAGGTATCCTTTGGCGTAAGGGCAGGAGAGATTCTTGGTCTTACAGGTCTGGTAGGAGCTGGCCGTACAGAAGTGGTAGAAGCTGTGTGCGGAATTACCCGTCCGGATTCCGGAAAGGTTTACCTGGAAGGAAAGGAAGTCCACATCAAACAGCCCTCTGACGCAATGGAAAAAGGAATTATCCTTCTTCCTGAGGACCGCCAGAAAGAAGGACTGATCATGAGCTGGGGCCTTGGAAGAAACGTGACGCTTCCAACGATCAGCAAATACGCAAAAAACGGGCTGAATGATGAAAAAACAGAAAGAGACCTTGCAAAGAAGCTTCTTGAGGAAGTGGATACAAAGGCAGTTGATATTTTCCAGCCGGCAAGTTCACTGTCAGGCGGAAACCAGCAGAAGGTTGTTGTGGCCAAGGCTTTGAGTCAGGAAATGAAGGTAGTTATTATGGACGAGCCTACCAAAGGTGTTGACGTAGGAGCAAAGGCAGAGATCTATGCGATTATGGGAGATCTTGCAAAGAAAGGCTACGCTATCATTCTGATCTCCTCTGAAATGCCGGAGATCCTTGGCATGGCAGACCGTATTGTCGTTATGTGCAACGGAAGAAAAACTGGTGAGCTTGGAAGAGAAGAGGCGACTCAGGAGCGGATTCTTGAGCTGGCGATGGAAAAAAGCAGTGGAAAGGGGGCTTCTAAATAATGGAAAAGAAATCATTGATAAAGAAGCTGACAGGCTCCCGTGAAGCTCTGCTTGCAGTAGTCCTTCTTGTACTTTTTGCCCTTGTTACTGTTGTTAATCCGGCTTTCCTGACACCTAAGTCTCTGATGGATATGCTGAAAAATAATGCGGTGACAATGGTCATAGCTCTGGGAATGTTATGTGTTATGCTGGTAGGCGGAATTGATATTTCTATCATGTCTACCCTGGCATTATCGGGTATGTCCATTGGAATGCTGCTGAAAAATGATGTGATCGCAAGCACTCCTCTGGCTTTTTTGATCGCAGTTGCGATTGGCATTGTCTGCGGACTGGCAGTTGGCCTTGTAATATCCAGAGCAGAAGTACCGCCTATCATAGCGACTATGGGATTTATGTATGTGTTCCGTGCCATGGGCTATCTGGTTTCCAATGGAGGACAGTGGGCAGGTGCGGCGGCACTTGGTAATTTTAAAAATTTTGCAACTACAAAATTTCTGGGACTTAACTGTGTGATCTGGGTTGTGATCCTTTGTTATGCATTTTTCTTCTGGTTTATGAAATGGACAAGAACCGGACGAATGATCTATGCGGTAGGAAGCAATCCAAGTGCGGCACAGGTTTCCGGTATCAATGTAAAAAATATTAAACTTCTGGTTTATGTGATCATGGGTCTTCTTTCCGGTCTGGGCGGAGCTCTTCAGGTATCTGTATACGCATCTGCCATGCCGGATATGCAGTACGGCGGTGAGATGGACGTTATTGCGGCCTGTGTAATCGGCGGCGTCAGCATGAGCGGCGGACGGGGAAGTGTCCTGGGAGCTCTTCTGGGATCCCTGATCCTTGCTACTATTGCCAAAGCGCTTCCGCTGATTCCGTTCTTTGATCAGCTGTGGCTGAATACCATCAAGGGCGTGATCATCCTTGTAGTAGTTGTTATGAACGTAGTTCTTCAGCGTATTGCTGACAAAAATGCACTGAAAGGAAGGGAGATGTAATCATGGCTGGAAAATCTGGAAGAAGTATTAATAATGTGCCAGAAAGTTCAATAAAGCGGATGATCTTCTCCTGGGAGGGAATTCTGGTCCTGATCTTTATTGCAGTAAATATTTTCTGTGCAGTGTTTTCGGAATTTTATAATGTAAGCAGTCTGCTCCGTCAGATGCCGGTATATCTTGCAGAAGTATTCCTGATGCTTCCTATGGCGTATATCCTTGTTCTTGGGGAGATCGATATTTCTGTTGGATCTATCGTGTGTCTGTCTGCGACTATGAGCTGTATCGTCTGCAACATGAACGCGCCGTTTATCGTTGTGGTACTTACAGGACTTGCTGTAGGAACTGTCTGCGGCGCTATTAACGGATTTATCCTTACAAAATTTACGGAACTTCCTCCGATGATCGTGACACTGGCAACCCAGATTATTTTCCGGGGAATTGCAGAGATCATTCTGGGAAGCGGCGGA
>URWL01000061.1 GCA_900551465.1 uncultured Blautia sp.
TATGCCAGCTTCAGCCCGTAATCCACCATTGCTTTTTTGAGGATTTCTTTATTACACTCTTCCATTTCACAAAGAGGCATACGAAGAGGTCCCACTTCCATTCCCATCATATTCATAGCAGTTTTTACCGGAATGGGATTCACTTCACAGAACAGGGCGTTCACAAGAGGAATAGCCTCGATCTGAAGCTTAGTCGCTTCTTTAATATCTCCCTCCAGGAATTTCATGACCATATCGTGAGTCTGCTTAGGAGCAACATTGGAAAGAACTGAGATAACTCCAAGTCCGCCCAGAGACAGCACAGGAAGAACCTGATCGTCATTTCCGGAATAAAGTTCCAGCTTCTCTCCTGCAAGAGCCACTGTCTTGGCAATCTGAGAAAGATCGCCGCTGGCAGCTTTAATTCCAACAATATTCTTAACATTTTTTACAAGTGCAGCCACAGTTGCAGGCTGAAGGTTGCAGCCTGTACGGCTTGGTACATTATACATGATAATCGGTGTTTCCGGAACAGCTTCTGCAATAGCAGTATAATGTGCGATCAAACCTTTCTGAGTGGCCTTATTATAATAAGGAGTTACGACCAGAAGTGCGTCTGCTCCGTAAGAAGCGGCTTCTTTTGACAGCATGATTGCTGTTTCTGTACAGTTAGAACCTGTACCGGCAATTACAGGAACACGCTTTGCTACCTTATCAATAGTAAACTTGATGGTTTTCAGGTGCTCTCCATGAGTCATGGTAGATGACTCTCCTGTAGTTCCACAAATGATAATGGCATCTGTACTGTTAGCGATCTGATACTCCAGGATCTCCTCCAGCTTTTCATAATTCACACTTCCGTCTTCATGCATAGGTGTAATAATTGCAACACCTGCTCCCTTAAAAATTGCCATATCAGTTCCTCCTTTATCCTTCTGTACTATATTATGCAACTAACAGCTCTGCCGTCTTAGAACTCAGGCTGTATCTCAGAATCATTTTCCTCAACTGTATCTTCCGTAAGTTTTATTACTGTATCTACATACGGTCTCAGTCCTTCCGGCAGATTCGTACCGGTCATAACAATCTGCATACTCCGGTCTCTCTGTCTGAGGATCTCTGCAACTGTATCCACGGAAACAATTCCCTGCTCTATCACTCCCAGTATTTCATCCAGAAGCAGAAAGTCACATTCCTGTGTAACAACTACTTTTCTTGCAAAATTTAATCCATTAAGAATGTTTGCCCGCTCTTCTTCTTTCTCCTCATCGGTAAGATCATCATAGCAGCAATCCTGTTTTTCAAAACGGAAAATCTTGATGTCCAGATCATCCAGCTGTTCTAAAAAGTCCACGGAACGCCGTTCCCGTCCTTTCAGAAACTGGATAATGATAACGCTTTTTCCCTCAGCAGCTGCGCGAAGACTCTGTCCAAGTCCTAATGTCGTCTTCCCCTTCGCGCTTCCGCAATATGCTTCTATTAATTCTTTTTCCATGACAATTCCTCTTTATATTGATGAAACTGCATCTTTTTTTAATGTCCTTATCTTACCGCAGATTTTCTGAAATTGCAAGTATTACTCTGGAAGACCCAGCTATATATTTAGCCTGTTTATGTACAGGCATATCGCCTCTGAGCCCCGGCTCTTCTCGACACGCCCCCTGCTTTCCCTGCCGGCATACGGCAGATTATACGGCCAGGTACTTATATTTATATGGCTTCCGGCTGTATGATCCGCAGCATATTTCGGTTTATTCCAGGTATTCCAGCTTGCTTACAGAGACTTCGTAGGCTGTGCGCCGCTCTGTCTGATTTTCACCTAATTTTTTTACATATTCCCGACTCTGGATCCTTCCCCAGATCAGAACATGTCCCCCAACTGTAAAAGCGGACGCATAACGTGCGTTTCTTCCCCAGCAGATACAAGGTATGTAATCTGATTTTCCGTAAGGACGGTTGACTGCCAGAAGCACATCTGCGATTTCTCTTCCTAATGGCGTTTTCCGATAAACCGGAGGTTTACAGATATATCCGTCCATAAAAATCTGATTAGTAGGAATCACATCTTCATCCGGTCCTATAAACCTTACTTCTCTGGCGAATACGGAAAGCACTAAACGATTATGCTTTTCTTCATGGCGGTTATAGGATCGGAACTGACCGCTGATCTCTATATATTCGCCTACATAATCCTGCGTTACATCCACCAGTCGTTCCGATACCATTACCGGAATACGATCCTCGGAATCACTTAGACGCTTTACGATCAGATCCATCACAAAAAATCCCTCTCCAAATACCTGATGACTGAATGTAAAGCCGGTAGCAATCTTCCCCATGATCGATACCTGATTGTTTTCAATAATTTTGTCTGCCATAATACAGTTCTCCTTCCTCTTTGGGTATTTTGTCTATATTAGCCTATGTACCTGTCCGGAAGTTTAGAACCTAAATCTCAAAAATTTTTTTGGAACACCTTGTATTCTTTGAAAAATGTGGTAAACTGGAATGTCGTACCGTGAATAAAACACATTAATATAGAAGAAAAAAGAAAGGATTTCGATTTTTATGAAGACCAAACGCGAAGATGTACGCAACGTTGCCATTATCGCCCATGTTGACCATGGAAAAACCACTCTGGTGGATCAGCTTCTGAAGCAGAGCGGTGTTTTCCGTGAAAACCAGGAGGTACAGGAACGTGTTATGGACTCTAACGATATCGAGCGCGAGCGTGGTATCACAATTTTGTCCAAAAACACAGCTGTCCATTACAAGGGCGTAAAGATCAATATCATTGACACTCCGGGACATGCTGATTTTGGAGGAGAAGTGGAACGTGTACTGAAAATGGTAGACGGTGTAATTCTTCTTGTCGATGCCTTCGAGGGCGCTATGCCGCAGACAAAATTCGTTTTGAAAAAAGCTCTGGAACTGGATCTCCATGTAATCGTATGCATCAATAAGATTGACCGTCCGGAGGCCCGTCCTGATGAAGTCATTGACGAGGTTCTGGAACTTCTCATGGATCTGGAGGCTTCTGACGAGCAGCTTGACTGTCCGTTCCTGTATGCTTCTGCCAAAGCAGGTCATGCTGTCCTGGATCTCTCCGATACACCGGAAAACATGGAGCCGCTTTTTGAAACTATTCTTAAATATATTCCTGCTCCGGAAGGAGATCCTGATGCTGATACACAGGTTCTCATCAGTACCATTGACTATAATGAATATGTTGGCCGTATCGGCGTAGGTAAAGTAGAAAATGGTAAAATCGCAGTGAATCAGGAGCTGACACTTCTGAACCATCATGACCTGGATAAACGCCAGAAAGTAAAGATCAGCAAGCTTTATGAATTTGACGGCTTAAATAAAGTTGAAGTAAAGGAAGCTTCCATCGGTTCTATCGTAGCTGTTTCCGGTATTGCAGATATCCATATCGGAGATACCCTCTGCGGCGGAGACAAGCCGGAATCCATCCCATTCCAGAAAATCTCCGAGCCTACAATTTCCATGAACTTCCTTGTAAATGACAGTCCTCTGGCTGGTCAGGAAGGTAAATACATCACCTCCCGCCACCTTCGCGACCGTCTTTATAAAGAGCTGAACACTGATGTCAGCCTTCGTGTGGAGGATACGGAAAGCACTGAGTGCTTTAAGGTTTCCGGCCGTGGAGAGCTTCATCTTTCTGTCCTTATTGAAAACATGCGCCGTGAAGGCTATGAATTCGCAGTCAGCAAACCAGAGGTTCTTTATCATGTAGACGAACGCGGCAAAAAGCTGGAGCCTATGGAACTTGCCTATGTAGATGTCCCGGAGGAATTTTCCGGTACAGTGATCCAGAAACTCAGCGAAAGAAAAGGCGAGCTCCAGGGAATGAGTACTGCAAGCGACGGTTCTGTCCGTCTGGAATTCCACATTCCTTCCCGTGGACTGATCGGCTTCCGAAGCGATTTTATGACTTCCACCAAGGGAACCGGCATCCTGAATACAATTTTTGACGGCTACGCTCCATACAAAGGGGATTTCCAGTACCGTAAACAGGGATCCCTGATTGCCTTTGAAGCCGGCGAAGCTGTTACCTACGGACTTTTCTCCGCTCAGGAACGCGGTGTTCTCTTTATCGGACCAGGAGCAAAGGTTTACAGCGGTATGGTCATCGGTCAGAACGGAAAAGCAGAAGATATCGAACTTAACGTCTGCAAAACCAAGCATCTGACCAATACACGTTCTTCTTCCGCTGACGAAGCTCTGAAGCTGACACCTCCTAAGGTATTAAGCCTTGAGCAGGCCATTGAGTTTATCGACAATGACGAGCTTCTGGAGGTAACACCTACCAGTCTTCGTATCCGCAAGAGAATTCTCGATCCAAGAGAGAGAAAACGTGCGGCGTTTAAAAAGAACTGATCTATCTATCCTATAAAAAGACGCGGCAAAGTCATTCAGTCAATGATTTTGTCGCGCTTTTTATTCTGATTATGTTATTTGGGATTTTCAATATATAAAAATTATATATTAATGTTGTGTTTCCAAATCAGAAAACATTACCCATTACGGATAAGAAATCGTTCCATTTATTGAAATTCGTATTTTAAATGTACCACCAAATCTTTTATTAGTCTTTATATTTGTACAATAAAAATAACCAATTGCTGTATCCCCTGACACCCGGGCAGAATCATTTTGCACACGATATCTATTTTTAACATAATGCGTTGTTTGCCCCAATGCTTCTGTACATGAACAGCTTTTTCCGTTATAGCGAAATTTTCCTGTAAGTACATATTTTATTAAAGTTGTTCCTGTTTTTTATCTTTTACTCTATATGTATATGTCCCAATTTTTGTTTTATATCCTGCTCTAGTTAATCCACTATTTTCTTTTTCATAAATCTTAATTTCTATATAGGTAGTTTCATCTAAATCTTTATACTCTTCATTTACCAATATCATCCCTTGTGGATTGTCAGAAAAACTGTTATTGAGCTCTTCCTGTGTCAAATAGTCTGATGTGATATGACTGTCTGCATAGACATTTACACCCTGAAGTATAAATAAACTTATCACACTTGTTAAAATTATAATTTTTCTTATCATTCTCATTTGAATATCCTCTCTCTTTTTTATTTACAAAAGAATATATCTTGTATTATTTCCCCCCTCCAGATAAGATTATTCTTCTGTTATCGGATTTTTATTTCTATTTTATTGCCTAATGGACAATATATCTGTGTTAAATCTACATCTTCCTCATACACATATCCTGTTCCTTCTCCATATGTGCCTTCTTCCCCTGTTGTATCAAAGTATTTGTTGACAATATCTTTATTTTCATATTTATTAACATATAGCCGGAGTGTCAGTGATTCCGCTTTTTGGGAAATACGCGTATAGCGCGGGAAAGACCGATCCTGTTGAAACAATATTTCTGGTTTATTATAATCTGCAAGTCTATAACAAACAGAATTGCCCAGATTATCTTCTCCAATTAAGTAATATTCATCATATTCTCCTAAATCTGTCATCTTTCCTGAAATCGTACTTGTAAAATCATTTAGCCGGATTTGAGAAACAGCAAAATTTTGATTTTCATTTATTTTAATCTGTTGATCTACATTAATTATTTCAGTATTTGCCTCTAATTCTTTTAAATCTGTTTTAAATTCAAAAACATATTCATCTGACTTCGGAAGTTCATCTGTTTTTTGTAGTTCTTCCGGTGAAGCTGCATGTATACTTATTTTTACCGCTGCCTCTCCGTTCCTAATAACATCATCTTCCATATGATAGCCAGAAACTTCTCCCCATATATCCTGTTTTTCCAGCGGCATCGGATAACTTTCGCTCAATTGCAGTGCTTTCCCATTAACAAACACATCTGTCAGCAAAACTGGCGCCTCTGTTTCGGCTGAATCAAAAGTTTCCGAAAACGCCACCCATAAATTATTCTTATCTATAGCTACTTCTTGTATGGTAAGAGAAATTCCATTTCTGGTTACAGTCTTCCCTATAATATCTGTATAACTGCTGACATCCTCAGTAATACCCAATGCTGCTCCAATCCAAGAAGTAAACTGTTTCCATGCTGCTTTTACTTCTTCCTGATGTGTCATAACACCTGTTACCAAAAATAATAATATAAATCCCGCTACTGCAGTCTTTAATAACCTGTTTTTTATGATTACCTGTTTTTTCCACGGACGAGAAGCCTCATAAATAAATCTTTCATCAATATCCCCAAATAATTCCAGAAAGGTATAATTGTTCTTCATAAAAGATCACCTGCCTTTTTCCATAATTTTTTTCTGCTTCGAAACAGACTGGATTTCACCTTACTTTCCGAAACAGAATGTCTTCTGGAAATCTCTTTAATATCATCCATATACCAATAACGCCGCACAAAAATATCTCTATCCTCTTCTTTTAATCCTTTTAGAAATTCATCCAGAATGTCTAAAATCTCCTGACGTTTTATATTATGTTCCAGAGAATATTGTACCGTTTCTTCCAGACGTTCCAGTTCACCATTGATATCTGCCATATGAGTATCCACTCTTTTAAACGCATTTTTCCTCCGTAAACAGTCGATTGCCTGATTTCGAGTTATTCTTCCAACAAATGCGGATAGTATTTTCGGAATTTTAGGTGGAATCTCATTCCATGTTATGAGCCAGGTATCGTTTACACATTCTTCTGAATCTTCTTTATTCAACAAAATATTCCATGCGATTCCAAAGCAGAGTTTTGAATATTTTATATCTGTCTGACGAATTGCTTCTTCAGATCTGTTTAAAAATAACTCAATGATATCTGTATCTTCCATAGTCGCCTCCTGTTCATCTACTCCCGTATATTATATTAGACGTATTTTTTCATCTTGTGTTGCATTTTTTACAAAATAAAATCTTGTCCAGGCAAAAGAAATCCCCGAAACCGACACAGTCGGCTCGGGGATTGTATAAATAATAAAGGGATTTGTTTCAAATGGTTTTTCTATAAAATTTACTGGAAATCAATGATATCTGCCCAGCGGAGAAGGAATTCTTCTTCCTCCTTCACACCTTTTGTCAGCTGCGCTGCCGCTGCAACCGGGAGCCATTTCTGTACATACTGTTTTGCAGTATCGCTCTTCCTGCAGAAAAGATTCAGGTACAGATCTGCGGTTTTCTGATCCTTGAGAGCAAACTCAAGATAAGTGATGGCTGCGTCGCCGCTGGCATTTCCCTGAGTAGCGTGAGCCCAGTCTACGATCTTCATGGTTCCGTCCTCTGCTACGATCACATTACTTGGATTAAAATCTCCATGGCAAAGTTTGGTATGATTTGGCATGGAATCCAGTCTTGTAAGGAGCTCATAGCGTACAGTCGCATCCAGCTTGTCCTTCACGCTCTCGATCTTACGGGCAAATTTGTCCTTCTGAAGTGTAAGTCGGGGTGCTTTTTTCTCATGCATGGAAAGCTGAAGATCCACAAATTTTTCCATGTATTCTTCCATCTTCTCCGGATTTTCCTGCATCAGCTGTTCCAGAGTTCTGCCTTCCACATACTCAATCACAACCGCCCATTCTCCATCAATCTGTGTTACTTCCAGCACCTTAGGAATATCCAGTCCGCTTTCCTCTACGCGAGCCTGGCAGAGAGCCTCGTTAAAGACATTTGCCTTTCCATGCTCTTTGGTAAATACCTTGATGATACGGTTTCCGTCTTTATAGACCACCTTATATGGACGTGTCAAAAAAACTTTTTTGTCTTTCAGATTCATGGTAAATACCCTCCCTTTTCTTTATTTGGACTCTTTTCCGTAGTAAGCCTTCAGATAGATTTCTTTCAGCTCGGACATCAGCGGATATCGCGGATTCGCGCCTGTACACTGGTCATTAAATGCCTGCTCTGTCATCTCGTCCAGAGTCTCCAGGAAATATTTTTCATCTACATTATAGTCTTTGATAGTCGGCTTAATCTCGATGATCTTTTTCAGTTCCTCCAGCTTCTCAAGAAGCTTCTCAAATACTTCCTGATCGTCTTTTCCGGTAAGTCCTACAAAACGTCCGATCTCTGCATAACGCGCCAGTGTATGCGGATACTGATACTGTGGGAATGTACCCATCTTTGTTGGTACTTCAGCACTATTATAACGCATAACGTCTGTAAGAACCAGCGCATTTGCAATTCCGTGAGGAATATGATGGAAAGCGCCAAGCTTATGGGCAAGTGAGTGATTTACGCCCAGGAACGCATTTGCAAAAGCCATACCTGCCATGCAGGAAGCGTTTGCCATATGGTCTCTTGCCTCCACGTCATTTCCGTCTCTGTATGCTCTTGGCAGATAATCAAATACCAGTTTGATTGCTTTCAGTGCAAGACTGTCTGTGTAGTCAGAAGCCATAACAGAAACATAAGCCTCAATGGCATGAGTCATAACATCGATACCGGAAGCACAGGTCAGTCCTTTTGGCGCGCTCATCATATTATCTGTATCTACGATCGCCATATTCGGCATAAGCTCATAGTCAGCCAGCGGCCATTTGATACCGGTATCTTTATCTGTGATAATGGCAAAAGGTGTTACCTCAGAGCCTGTACCGGAAGATGTTGGAATTGCTACAAAATAAGCTTTTTTACCCATTTTCGGGAAGGTATAAATTCTCTTGCGGATATCCATGAAGTCCATTGCCATGTCATCAAAATCTGCATCCGGATTCTCATAAAGCACCCACATAACCTTACCGGCATCCATTGCAGAACCACCGCCAAGAGCAATGATACAAT
>URWL01000062.1 GCA_900551465.1 uncultured Blautia sp.
TCAGACCTACCGTCAGCCTTTTGATCCGGCTGCCATCACAGCCTGTCCATACAGCTGCAAGAAAAATCAAAAAGGTAGGAACAATATTCTGCCAGTCAGAGATAAAGATCACCATGCCGCCCAACAGGCCGCAGGAAAACAAAAGGAACAGCCTTCTCAGCTTCTGCGGCCGCAGTCTGACCAGTCTCCCGACGGAAAAAAGAAGGAGCATCCCCATAATCGAAAGCCATAATACACTCAGTATAAGCTTTGTCCCCTCTTCCATCACATCACCTGATTCCTTTCAGCATGCATTCTGCCAGTTTTGCCACAGCCGTATCCTTCATCCCTCTGCTTATAGGAAGTTCTTTTCCGCAGATTTCCACCTGATCATGACCGATATATTCTACCCGGTCTCCATTTACCAGATATCTTTGATGGATCCTTACAAAATGTCCGTCTGTTTTTTCTTCCACTTCAGAAAGCTTTCCATAAAAAAAGTATTCCTCCATCTCCGTCACCACACCAATCTGACGCCTGTCACTGTAGAAATACAGGATCTTATCCAAAGGCATACGAAAGGTTCCGTCCTGATTCTGGAACACAAAATTCCTTTCTCTTTTCATAAAAAAATATTCTCTGGCACGACTCAGTATAAGCCGGATCTGTTCTTCCTCCGCCGGCTTCAGCACATAATCCAAAGCTCCTGTACGGTATCCGTCAAACACATATTCCGAATATCCGGTAACAAAAACGATCAGCAGCTCTTTGTCAAATTTCCGGATCTCTTCTGCGGTTTTCATTCCGTTCAGATCCTTCATTTCCACATCAAGAAAAAGAAGATCTATCTCACCGGGATGTTTTTTCAGCCACCGGAGGGCGGTTTCTCCGGACGTAAATTCATAGACAATCTCCTCGTCACCCTCATACATGATTTTTTCCAGCTGAAACCGCAGGCAGTCCCTGGCTTCCTGCTCGTCGTCACACAGTGCGATCCTCAGCATAGTTTTCTCCCTTTTCTTCTCTGGTCTTTTCTATCAGTTTTTTGTACACGTGCTCTGTCATCCATGGTTCTGATGAAACCTTCAGCGCTTCTTCAAAAGTCCACCATTTCACAGCTGAGTTTTCTTCCTCCCGGACAGTCAGTTCTTCATTTTCATCTGCCTCTGCCAGAAAAGTCAGATTAAAATGCAAATGTCCCGGAACCCATTTTCCTTTTTTTACATGGCCGTCAACAGATAACGTCTCAAGGCTGAAAATATCCCTGCTGACTAATTTCGCATGTTTCAGTCCGGTTTCTTCCTGAAGTTCTTTCAGCGCCACCGCACATAAATCTTCCATTCCGTCTGCATGGCCGCCGATCCACGACCAGGAACGATATATATTATGATATACCATTAAAGTTTTGGTATGATCCTTATTTACCGTCCATACAGAAGCTGTAAAATGTCCGATCCTGTTTTCCCGCTCCAGATAATTTTTACTGTTTTCCATAAACTGCAGCATCTGTTCTTTGTCATTTTGTTCCTGCTGACCTGCCGGTTTATAGTTTCTGATACTCTCTGATAAGCTCATTCCCTGCTCCTTTTTTCTGTTTGAAATTATAGAAATTTTATCTGCGTACATAAACCAGATCCACCATTCCATTATAGGATTTCGTATGGATCAGCCTCAGAGGGATCTCCTGTCCTCCATTCTCAAAAAGCCTCACGCCGGAACCTAAAAGTGTGGGAATCACCGTAATATAGTAATGATCGATCATGTCTTCTTTTATAAACTGCTGTGCAAGATCCGCTCCGCCGCAGATCCAGATATCCTTTCCCTTCTCTTCTTTTAATTTTCTTACGAGCTCAATGGGATTCTGATCTGTAAATCGTATCTTTTCAGAAGATTCCTTCTGTTTATGGGTGAACACATACGCGGTAAGCTCCTCATATACCCACTGATCCGGAGATAACTCCGTAACAATCTGGTCATAGGTCTTCCGTCCCATAAAAACTGTATCCACATCTTTAATAAATTCAGAATAAACATCGATGTCCTCACCGTCATTTCCCTGTCCGGTCAGCCAGTGGATCTTTCCTTCGGAGTCCGCAATATATCCGTCAAGACTCATCGCAATAAATAAACTGATCTTCCTCATTTTTTCCTCCATGATTCTGTTTCGGTTCTACAGATTCCTGTTTCTTTATTATAACGCACTTCTCCTTTCCGTCCACTCCAAACTTTACAAAAATCCTTCCGATCTTTACATTTCCCACCGGATTTTTCCAAACTTTACACACCGTCCGCCATTCTTTACACCTCTGATTTTTCTCCCTTTTTTCTGTGCTATCCTGAATATGCAAAAGCAAAAACCTGTATATCCATCATTTATAAGGGGGAATTTTATGTTATCTGTAAAAAATCTCGAAAAATCCTATACAACAGGAAAACAAACCTATCCTGTCCTGAAAGGAATCAGCTTTTCCATTGCAAAGGGAGAATTTGTGGCTGTCATGGGACCTTCCGGTTCCGGTAAATCCACACTTCTCAACTGTATTTCCTGCTATATCCCTTTTGAGAAAGGAAAAATCACTCTGGGCGGTCAGGAACTCAGCTCCATGACCCCGGAGCAGCTTGCCATCGTCCGCAACGAAAAGCTCGGCTTCGTATTTCAGGATTTTATGCTTCTGGACGGACTTACCGTCCGGGAAAATATCCTGGTTCCCAGGATCATCCGTTCCAATGTGGACAAAGACGGGGAACGCTACGCAGATCAGCTGATGGAGCTGTTTGGCATCAGTCATATCCGAAGTAAATATCCCGCGGAGATCTCCGGCGGCGAAAGACAGAGAACAGCTGTTGCCAGAAGCCTGATCAACCGGCCTCTGATGATCCTTGCAGATGAGCCTACCGGAAATCTGGACAGCCGTTCCAGCCGTATCGTCATCGAGTCCTTTGAAAATGCCAGAAATAATCTGGATGCCACCATCTTTATGGTAACTCACGACAGTTTTTCCGCCTCCTTCTGCGACCGGGTAATTCTATTAAAAGACGGAATGGTTTATCGTCAGCTGGAAAAAAATATTCAGACAAGAAGCGCTTTCCACGACACCCTGTTAAATGCGATCAAAGAAATGAGTGGTGATGCAGAATGAATAAAAAGAAAAGAAAACAATCCATAAAAAACATAAAAGACCTGGAAAGCCGGCTGCAAAGAGCTGACTGGAAACAGTCACGGCTGTATCTGTTCTGTAACTTTGTATCCCTGATGCTGATGACCGCCTACTCCGCCCTGATGTTTTCTCCTACAGTCCTGAATATTTTCCCGGAAGGAGGGGACAGCCTGAGGCAGCTTTATATGATCTTTATCATGACTCTTTTTGGCTGTACGGTTTTCACCGTCTATGCCGCCAGCCTGTTTTTCCGCAAAAAATCCCGGCAGCTGGGTATCCTTATGGCTCTTGGCGCATCAAGAAAAACCCTTGCTCCCGGACTTTTCCGTGAGGTACTCCTTTTAAGTGGAAGCTCCGCACTTCTGGGGATCCTGGCAGGCTTCCCCTTTATTACGCTCCTGTGGAAGCTGTTCCGTTTCCTGATCGTAGATAATCAGTACATGATCCTTAGTCTTGATTTCCGCTGTCTCTGGATACCGGCAGGCTTCGCCCTTCTCGTGCTTTTCTGTGCCTGCCTGCTGGCTTATGTTTATCTCAGAAAAACAGATATTCTGGATGTGATACAGGAAGAACACCAGAATGAACCGGTAAGAGAGCTTGGGCTGTGGTGCGGCCCTGTGGGTATTATCCTTTTGATAGGCGGCGCAATGCTGGGATACAACTTTCCTACGTTTTATCGTGATCTTACCCACCGCTTTCCTTCAGCCCTGCTTAAGGTTCTTTGTTATTCCCCGGTATTTGCAGGACTTTATATGATCATGCTCCATACAGTTGTCAACGGATGGCATTTCAGACGCAAAAATCCCTGGAAAAACATCATTGCAAGAAGCATGATGAAATTCCAGGGAAAACAGACGGTAAACAGCCTGCTGGTTACCACTGTTCTGATCGCAGGCGGCTGCTTTGGTATTTTTTATCTTCCCATGCTGGGTACAGGTACTTCCATGACCATCGAACAAAGGGAGTACGATTATTCCTGGTTCTGGCCTTCTGACCAGAATCTTCCCTCTGAGGAAGAAATCCAGACACTTGCGAGGGAACATAAGATTCAGATCGCAGACTGGAAGGAATGCCCTTACCTCAGTCTGGCCGTTGACTCTAATATGATGATCGACAATGACGACGGCAGCTTTTCATGGAAATACTATGAAATCGCCTCAGAAGGCCATTTTCTTTCTGAAAGCGATTTCAACAAAATCTCAGGCCAAACCCTTTCTGTTGAGCCGGGAGAATATTATGCTGTAACAAACAGAGAAGAAACCTCCTACCGCATAGTAGACAATTCCACCCGCTTTACCAATATGACCACAAGAGAAGTCCTTCCTGTTTCCTTTAAAGGCTTTGTCCATTTTGAACAGCTGGGCGCTCTCTATACCGGAATCCTGGATGACAGTGATTTCCGAAAAATTTCTCAGGGGCTTACCCCCAAGTGGCAGGGAACCATGGCATTTTTTAATTCTGAGGGAAAAGACCGCTATCCCTTTGCCCGGGCCTTTTATGAAAAGATTGTAGCCTCCTTTGATGACGACAGCATTTCCACAGGTCTCTATGATCCTGTAGAATACCTCATGACGGAAGGCTACACAAACGACTATTTCGGAGCCAGCTACAGAGATGTCGATGAGCACCTGGACCGGTCACAGCTGGACAGTGCAGATTTCCGGATGTTCTGGAATTACATGCCTCAGTTCAGGATCCTTGACAGCACCGAACAGCTGAACACCTTTTCTGTATTTATGATGACCTTCCTTTTTATCGGGATCGTATGCTTCACAGCAGCTATGGTAATCTCCTACACCCGCTGCCAGACACTGGCTCTGAATAACTCCTATGTTTTTTACGATCTGAAGCGTCTGGGCGCATCTCCCGGTTATCTTTGCCGGGAACTTCGCCGGCAGGCCGGACCGGTCTTTCAGATTCCAACTGCCGTGGGAATGAGCTGTATGGTACTTCTCTATGGAATGATGCTTTATGCCAATGATAACCGCTACACACAGTCGGAGATTGCCGGTTTTCTGGTGTGTCTGGAAGTGATCGCCGTCATTGCCATTCTGTTCTATGCTGTGTACCGCCGAACCCTTTACGGACTTATAAAACAGCTGGAACTTCACTCCTCCGAACGATAAAGTTCCAGATAAGAATCGCCATCCACCTGAACAATCTGCTCCAGCTCCTCGTTCAGTTCCAGAGAAACCTCCGGAAGCTCCTGTTCCATCCAGAACCGGACACATGTTCCGCAGGAGGAGCTTAAATTTCTGGGAACCGGCATGATCTTTGTGCCGATTCCCAGTTTTTCACAATTTTTCTTAAAACATACTGCGCCGTAATGGGAATAAAAAGTAGCGATATATTCTGTCATTTTGTAATACGAAGCAGGAAATCCTCCCCCTGCTCTTCCACCTGTACCTGATAGCCCTGGTGGGATGCAAATCTTGTAACATTTTCCTTTGCAGTTACGTTATCTACCAGAACCTCATATGCAGCCTCTTTGGAAGCCAGCGCATTTTTTGTCATAATCACCGGTTCCGGACAGGATAATCCTCTTGCATCTACCTGTTTCATACCAATTCTCCTTTTCTCAAAAATTATTTTATCAGTCTGTTTTTTTTCTGGAATTCATAAATGCAATCACAGTTACCACTACAATACCAATGATAACAGCAATCTTTCCATTGGATGTAGGACCTTCTCCGGAGGATGCAAGCCCAAAGTTATGAGCAACAGCCGCTCCAACCATCAGTCCGATGACTGTTACTGCGGAATCTGTGTTTCCCTCGCCGGAAAGTACCAGCTGGCGAAGAGGACAGCCTCCAAGAAGTACGCAGCCAAAACCTGCAAGTAACATGCCAAGTGCATTCCACAGACCGTCTGTATGCGCTACCGGCTGTCCTGCAAATCCCGGATTAAAGAATGGTGTTCCTGTCACTGCGCCCAGAATCAGATTCATTACCAGGGCGCTGGCAAAAATTGCCACAAATCCCATCAGAAGCTTCCATTCACGGAAAAGAACCGCATCACGGATACCGCCCACCATACAGAGACGTGTTTTCTGCGCAAGACCGCCTACGATCAGACCGGCTGCCAGAGCGATCCAGACAGAGGCATGAAGCGACCCCGGACCTTCTGTGGAAAAATGAATAAATGCAGGCGCTGCGACCAGAAGGATCAAAAATACGATCTGAAGTACCGGAAAGAGCTGTCCCTCCAGAGCCGGCATTTTATAAGAGCGCTTCAAAGTATATCCTCTTTTCAGGAAAAATACACCTGCAAAAATACCAAGGGCAAATCCCACAAAACCAAAGATCGCGTTTCCGTCTCCCCCTGCCAGTCTCAGGATCATACGGAACGGACAGCCCAGGAACATCAGGCAGCCGATCATGACAAACACTGCAAGGATAAATCTGGTAATAGGAGCAGAACCACCTCTTGCCTTAAATTCTCCGGACACCATTGCCATAATGCAGGCGCCAAGCACCAGTCCGATGATTTCCGGACGTATGTATTGTACTACCGGAGTCGAATGAAATCCCAGAGCTCCTGCCGTATCTCTCAGGAAACATGCAATACAGAATCCCATATTTACCGGATTGCCAAAAAATACCAGCAAAGCTGAGATCACACCGATCACAAGCCCTGCTGCTATAATGGCTTTTTTCTCATTTTTCATTTGTTATTTCCTCCTTTTCCCTATGCGTTTTTGTTTTAGCAGTATTTTTTGTGGTAAACGCATATTTTGTACATTAAAATCATACCATTTTTTATTATTTTTTACCAATTAATTATAGTTAATTTTTTCTTCCATTTATAGATTTTTTCAATAAATTGTGTTATAGTCATTGTAGTAAACAACTAAAAATGATTACAAGATAAGAAAAGGAAGAAGATTATCATGAAAAAAATATATCTAGATCAGGCAAGTACCTCCTGCCCCAAGGCTCCGGGCGTGGCAGACGCGGTCTTTCATTATCTGTCCGGCCATGCAGTCAATATCAACCGTGGAAGCTATGACACGGCTTTTTCTGTGGAAGAACAGATTTTTGACACAAGAGAACAGCTGAAACAGCTTTTTCATTTTCCGGATAAAAGCCGCAATGTAATTTTTACCGCCAATGTCACAGCAAGCCTGAATATTCTTCTGAAGGGTCTGCTCCGTCCCGGAGACCATGTTCTGGTAAGCTCCATGGAACATAATGCTGTGATGCGTCCACTGGTACAGCTTGAAAAAACAGGGGTAAGCTTCGACCGGATTCCCTGCGACTCTGCCGGAAACATGCTTCTGGAACAGGCGGAAAATCTGCTCCGCCCGGAAACCCGCCTTCTTGTATGCCTTCACGGTTCCAACGTCTGCGGCACACTGATGCCCATAAAAGCCATCGGAGAATTCTGTCATAAGCATGGAATTCTTTTTGTCCTGGATACTGCGCAGACCGCAGGCGTGCTTCCCATAGACATGGAATCCTGTCACATAGACGCACTGGCATTTACCGGTCACAAGGGCTTCCGGGGACCTCAGGGAATCGGTGGTTTTCTTATCCGGGAAGCTCTGGTTTCTGATATGGTTCCTCTTCTCAGCGGAGGCACCGGAAGCATTTCCCACACGGAAGAAATCCCTGATTTTATGCCCGACCGCTTTGAACCGGGTACGCCTAATATTCCGGGAATCCTTGGACTCCATGCAGCGCTTTCCTGTACGGGGCAGATATGTTCTCATGAAAATTTCCGCCATGAAATGAAACTGACAGAACACTTTATCAGAGGAATCCAGTCCATGGATCCTCTGGGAAAACATCTTCGGATCATTGGCAGGACCGACTGTCCGGACACTCTGGAAACTGCCGTCCGCTGCTCTGTAGTTTCTGTCCTGACACCAGAGATCGATATGGCAGACGCTGCCTTTCAGATGGATAATACTTATGGGATCATGACAAGAGTGGGACTCCACTGCGCACCTTCTGCGCACAAAACTCTGGGAACTTATCCCCAGGGAACCATCCGTTTTTCCTTCGGTCCGGAAAATACCCTGGAAGAAATAAACACCGCGCTGAAGGCTCTGGAAGAAATCGCCGGAAGCTGCTGAAACAGGAGGGAAATTTATGGATTTTAAACAGCTGGAAGCATTTACAGCAGTGGTAGATTATGGCAGCTTTTCTGAGGCCGCACGCCGCCTCTATCTGACCCAGCCTACCATCAGCGCACATATCCGTGCGCTGGAAAATGAACTGAAAGTAAAACTGATCATAAGGACAACAAAAAAGCTGACCATCACCACAAAGGGATATCAGCTTTATGACAGCGCGGTCCGTATCCTCCATATCCGTAATAATCTTGTGGAAGATTTTATCGGCTCAAAAAAACATATTATTGATCTCAGCGCATCTACCATACCCTCCTCTTATCTGCTTCCTGAACTGCTTGCAGGATTTGGAAAAGTATGCCCGGATGTCTATTTTCACTCTCTGCAGTCAGACAGCTCCGAAGCCATCCAGAAGGTAATGGACGGCAGTGTGGATCTTGGACTTGTTGGACAGTATACCGAACAGGAGGACTGCTGCTTTATCCCTTTCTGTCAGGATTCTCTGGTG
>URWL01000063.1 GCA_900551465.1 uncultured Blautia sp.
TAAGCTGCTCCTTAACCAATCAGCGGAATCTCATATCCCCAGGATCTGCGGATACTGTCCATGATTTCCATAACCTTGATCGTCTCACTGTGCGGAGCTTCCGGACATTCAATTTCTCCATTTTTCAATGCACGCATACATGCCAGAACTTCGTACTCATAACCAGTGATCTGTTCCGGAACATCATAAGAAGCAATTTCTTCATACTGATCATTAAACACTTTTATTTTTTCCGGATTGTTGATATTTGTGATCTCGATATATCCTTTTGTTCCAAAAATTGATGCTGCGCGGTTTTGTGCTGCATGGACATTACTCTGCAGTGTCGCCATCTTATTGTCATCAAAAGTCAGATTGATCATATCGATCATATCTACTCCATTTTTAAATACAGCAGATGTATTAATATCAGTAATGTTATCTCCAAAGATCATACGTGCAAAATGAATCAGATAAACTCCTACATCAAGAAGAGCTCCACCGGCAAAATTTACATCCCAGATTCTCGGAACTGCACTTAACTCATATCCAAGATTAGCATCAATAGAAGTCACTTCACCGATCACACCACTTTTAAGAACATCATCGATGATCTTTCTGGACGGCATATATCTGGTCCAGATTGCTTCCTGAAGGAGAAGCTTTTTCTCCTCAGCCAGTGCAAGAATCTCTTTTGCCTGATCCGCATTAACTGTAAAAGATTTTTCACAGAGAACATTTTTCCCCCCTTCCAGCATAATCTTTGCAAACTTATAGTGAAGAGAATGCGGTACAGCAATATACACCAGATCAACTTCATCATCTGCCAGGATCTCTTCATATGAACTGCAGACTTTTGTGTAGCCGTACTCTTTTGCCAGCGCTTCTGCCTTTTCAACAGTTGTGTCACAGATAATATAAGGTTCTACCTCTTCCAGACCTCTGATAGTAGCGGACATTTTATGAGCGATCGCTCCAGCTCCTAAGATTGCCATTTTAAACATAATTATTTCCTCTCTTTCTCTCTTGATTTAATTTTTGAAATGCTCCCATGCACTGCTTAATCCATCGATTACCGCACGATAAGTTGCATATTTTTCCTCATATATCTCTTTATATTCCGGCCGTGGATTGATTGTTTTTGTAATCGTCACAGTTTTGCTGATTGCTTCCTGATAATCCTTATAAATGCCTGCCGCAATACCTGCTGCCATAGCAGCGCCCTGTGCACCAAGCTCTTTATCTGCGATCACGTCAATAGGAATCTGCAGCGCATCCGCAAAAATCTGTACCCATACATCGGAATTTGCAGCACCGCCGGAAAGACGAATGCTCTTCGGTACTTCTCTGTTTCTCAAAAGCTTCTTTACATGTGTCACATGCGAAAAAACAATTCCCTCATATACCGCACGGAGCATATGTTTTTTGCTGTGATAAGCAGTCAGACCTACAAAAGTTCCTTTCGCCAATGCATCTTCATTAGAACCGTTCAAAAACGGCAGAAAAATAATATTGCTGTCCTGTGGTTCAATAGATGCTACCCACTCATTTGTAATATCATATACAGAACCGCCATTTGCTTTAGCTTCTTCTTTTTCGTGATTCATCAGATTACGGATAAACCACTCCATATTTCCGGCAGATGTAGGACTGCTTTCTTCAATAAGAAAATATCCTGGCATACAGAACATAGAATTTAATGCAACCGTACCATTGGTAACCGGCTCTTTTCCGATAAATTCATTAATACTCCATGTTCCGGCGATCATGCACATCTGTTCCTCATCAGAAAGACCGGATGCAATGCCGCAGGCATTTACATCAAACATTCCTGCTGCAACAGGTGTCCCTTCCGGAAGCAGAGTCTTTTCACTGGCTTCTTTTGTCACATATCCACAAATTTCCGCAGAATACTTCAAAGGCGGAAGCTTTTCATAACAGTCCTCCAGACCATAAAGTGCCATCAGCTCTCTGTCATGCTGTTTTGTAACCATATTTACAAGATTGCCTCCAGAGCAGTCTGTATACTCGCTGTATGCCTCTCCTGTAAGCATGTAACGAATATAATCTTTTACCGCAAAAATATATTTTGTACGCTCCAGAACTTCCGGCTGATTATCACGAAACCAGGCAAGAAGGCTTACTGGCTGCACAGCAAGAATTTCCTGAAAAGTTTTTTCATATACTTTTTTATTAGTGCCATCCTGATACCATTTTTCTACCTGTTCCCAGGCTCTTGTATCTGTGGACATAATTCCGTTATAAGACGGTCTTCCATCGTAGCCGATCATATAAAGACCTTTTCCAGCACCAGAAAAAGAAACTCCGGCAATATCTGACGGATTGATTCCGCTTTTCTCCACTGCCTGCCGAACTGCCTGTGCATTTACCTCCCACAGTTCGTCCAAATCTTTTTCTGTATAGCCTGGTTTTGGAGTCAGAGTCTCTGTCGGAACACTGGCAACAGAAATCTGTTTTCCCTCTTCATCAAAAATAGCTGCTTTTGAAAAGGTTCCTCCATTATCTATTCCTACTAAATATTTCATATTTTCCTCCCGATGATAAAGACAGCCCGGAATACATAGTCTTCCTGGTATCCCGGGCTGTTTTTAAAATGACATTACCTGTACAGGAACCTCATTTCACGCTGCTCTTAATTTTCCGGCACTTCCTGCGGTACACCCGGGCAATTTGGTCCAAAATGTTTCAGTACAACAAGAGGCTCAACCTGACTTGTATTTGTAATCGTTACACCTTTTACAGACGCCTGCTCAGATACAAAGAATTCATCTGTACTCTGCTGTCCAAAATGAAGCAGTGTGGGAGCTTCTGCATCATAAACTCCAAATTTTCCATGACCCTGGACAAAAATACATCCATATGCAGCACCATCGCTGATAGTTACTGTCTGACCTGGTTTTACTGTCAGCTCTTTTGCAGCAATATATGGATTTGCATAAGTAATCCATTTCTGTACATACTGCTCCGTTTCAGTTTCTACGATCGGTTTGCGAAAATAATGTTTTCTGTAATGAGGATCCACATTTTTATCCCAGTCAAGAAGCTTAAATACATCCTCAACATCCTTCTGTCCTTCAGGAAGCTCCTCATCCAGCATCTCCGGCGGATAAACTTCTCCGGAAACAATATTCTCATAAACAGAGTTTACATCTGAATTCCACTGAGGCTCATATGTCAGCACAGATGCCGGTGCATGGATCACGCCTGCCGGTGTGTACCAGCCGGTTCCAAGTTCGATTCTGTATGCTCTGGAAAGGTCTGTAATTCTTGTATCATCATCCTTAAAATTACGGATTCTGTCTTTGATCTCCTCTGGATCCACATCCGGATCAAATCCAAAATATGTATAATTCGCTTCACCAAAATAGTTATTCAACTGTTTCGGGAAATAATAGCACTCTGGTTTTCCAAGTTTTCCTACACGGGCAGCATCTTCAAATGTAAGATGCAGATGATGGAACAGAGGGTTCTCATTGTCAAAGAACTTAGAATACATTGGCCATCCATTGTATTTCTCCATTAATTCTTTACCTACAAGCTCTTCTCCTAAAACTTTTACTGCATCTCTCAAAGAAAACTTTTCATCACTGTTATAATCTACACAAACATAAGCCATACCTTCATCCGCTTTTGCTGTTTCACCATTCTGTGCCGCAATAGTAGATGCAAACCATCTTTCAGTAATAGATCCTCTTGCCATACCAAATGCAAAATAATCATCTGGATGAAGTTTCAGTCTACGACCTGCTTTTCCAAATCTTCTAGGTACAAAAGCCGGGAATAAGCGGAAAATCCCTTCTCCTTTTTCAAATGTAGAACGAATTACACCTTCGTCTTCAGTTGCATCCTTAACTACAAGGTTTCCTGTTTTCTTTGCTTCTGCAAGCTTTGCATCCAGTTCTTCGCCTGCCTTAATGATCAATTCTTTCTCTGTCATTTTTATGCCTCCTTAAATTTCTGTCATCGTTTTACTGCCTCAAATTCCTCTCTGCCTTTCAGGATATGGAATGTAAGGTTATATTCTCTGGTTTCTCCAGGTTCCAGATATTTCATAGACCCGTTATCCACTGCATTTTTAATTCCGTCAATGGTTGAATTAGAAGGTTCCAGACCCATTACATAATCCCCTGCGCCCATCATTTTCCACTGTACAAAATGATCCAGTGTGCTCAGATCGATCTCAATGGCAATCCCCAGTTCAAGATCCGGGTTGTAGATTGCTGCTGTAGAATGATTCTTTTCATCCGGCTTCAGTTTGTGGTAATAGCACATTTCCTCATAATCCGGATCAGCTGTCTGCGTCTTCATCCAGCTGTCGATGCCTTCCTGTGCATGTGCATTACGCGCCTTTGTTTCCAAAGCAGGAATATAAATTTCACTTTCCGGACTCAAAATCGGATAGCCAATATTACAGTGATACAAGATCATCTGGCGTACTTTCTTATATCCTTCATTTGTCACCTTGTCTCTGATCGTAAATTTTCTTTCTTTATAAAAACATCTTATTTCCCGCTCCAGGCACATTTTGTCGCCAAAAATCACCGCATCACGGATTTTTCCGCGAATTACAGCACATGGGGTATTTCCATCTTCCTCAATTACAGCGCTTACCTCTTCTGCCGGAGTATGTGAAATATTTCCATGAAGTCCATATGCAGTTCCTTCATATTCACAAGGAGCCCCAGCCACCTTTAATCCGCAGGTTGTAAGAAAACCTGCTGTAAAGCTTTTGAGAAATCCCAGTTCCTTATCATCAAAATATTCCGGCGCTACCACACCGCAAGGGGAAATAAACCCTACATTTTCACCGCAGAAATCCAGATATGGAATATCCATTCCTCTGCTCACGTTTACGTCAAAATGCATTCCTGAACGGTTCTGTACATCCAATATTTCTACGCCTGCAGCCTTGCCTTCCTGCATTTTGAGCCGTTTCACACGAATAAGCTGGTCGCGGTTTCCGATATACTTTTTTTCTTCCCGATAATTCATATACCCTCAGCAGACTCCTTTCTGAAGGATAATGTTTCCATACCGGGATTCATCACCTGTCTGAACAATCACAAACGCTTCTTCCGCTGTTTTATAAAATGGGAGTCTGTCAATAAATGCAAAATCATGGAATGCATCATCTTTATCGTATTTTTTCAAAAGATCACGATAAGTTTCCCAAATTTCCGGAACCGGCTCTGTAGGAAGATTTCTCATAAGACGTACCGGATCATCAATAAAATTATCCAGCGGGAACAGCTGCAGCACTGCTTCAAGAAGCTCCGGAATCATAATTCCATCCATGCGGATCATCTTTTTTGCATGTGCAGTTCCCGGGAAATTGGCATCTGCAATGATCAATACATCTGAATGTCCCATTTCCATCATAGTTTTTACAAGTTCCGGGGGAAGGATTTTCGGTATATTTCTGAGCATTTTGTATCTCCTTTCTCTATTATCCGGTGAGATTTTCCGGATTTTAAGCGCACAAAGCACCGCCGCAAAGTCCTTTCTATTATTTCTTTGCCAGCGGTGCCTTGCTCCTGTTATTCCAGTCTCAATTTTCAGTCAATTATTCTGCAGCTTCCTCTTCTGCTGTTTCCTCTGCTGCTTCTTCAGTTTTCTCTTCTGCTGCATCATCACCAGAGATAGCTTCTACGCCGCCCTCAAGGTAAGCATCAACATTATCTTTTGTGATCGGACGGAATGGAATTCTTGTATCTTTTTCAAATTCCTCACCTTTTGCTGCTGCCAGTGCAACATCAACACCTGTAGCTCCCTGTCCTGCAGAGTCCTGAAGAACACTTACACCATATACACCGTCTTTAACAGCCTGTACTGCATCTTCAATTCCATCTACACCACCGATGATGATATCGTCTCTTCCTGCTGCCTGTGCTGCTGAAAGAGCTCCCATACCCATATCATCGTTCTCGCAGATAATTGCTTTCAGGTCTTCTCCATAGGTTGTAATCCAGTCTTCTGCAAGTGCCATTGCTTCATCACGTTTCCAGTTTGCTGTCTGAGTTGCAACAACATCAAAATAATCAAGCATTCCTACAGCCTCAAATCCTGCCATACGTCCAACCTGGCCTGACTGTCCCATTGGTCCTTCAATGATAGCAACCTTGTCGCCTTCTTTCAGACCTGATTCTTCAACAAACCATTTACCCAGCAGTTCACCGGACTCCTGATCTGTACATCCTACAAATGCTGTATAGTTTGTATCAGCAATGTCACCATTATCAATGATGATCGGAACGCCTGCGTCATTTGCCATACTTACAACAGGAGCACTTCCTTCTACACTCTGAGGAATAACCACAAGAGCATCCACACCAGCTGCAATAAGAGTTTCACAGTCGCTGATCTGTTTGTTTACGTCTCCGCCTGCATCATACATAAGAAGCTCTACACCCAGTTCTTTTGCTCTTGCCTCTGCTGCATCAGCAATATTGGCTACGAAAACATCACTGTTATCCTTGGATGAAAATCCAATCTTAATATCTGCATTGTCTTTTCCCTCTGCTGCAACATTCACTGCTCCCATGGATGCCACCATAGATACTGCTAATAAACCACCGATAATCTGTTTCTTCATTTTTTGTTCCTCCTTAAAATTTAATTTTCTATTTTTAATATCTGCACGATATTAAAGCTCTTTTTCTGCTTAATTTTTCTTTCCTTTTGTTCTCATATCAAGGAATACCGCAATTATGATCAGAAGTCCCTTTACAATCTGCTGCCAGAAAGAATTAATATTCATAAGATTCATAGAGTTCTGCAGAAGTCCCAGGATTACGAAACCGCAGATTGTACCAGTCAAAGAACCAATACCTCCATTCATACTTGTTCCGCCGATAGCTGTTGCGGCAATTGCATCCATCTCGTAGGATTCACCTGCTGTAGGCTGTCCGGAACTGATACGAGCCGCCAGGATCAGACCTACCATCCATGCACAAATAGATGACAAAACATAAACCATAAGCTGTACTCTCTGAGTTCTTACACCGGAGAGCTTTGCTGCACTTTTGTTTCCACCGATAGCAAATACATATCGTCCAAATGTAGTCATAGATAAAACTACCAGACCAAGAACGCAGAAGATAACAAGCAGGATGATTGGAACTGGTATTCCGAGAAAATATCCCTGACCTATAACTTTAAAACTTGGATCAGAAATGATATATGGTTTTCCATTGGAATACACCTGTGCAAATCCACGTCCTATAGTCATAGTAGACAATGTTGCGATAAACGGCTGGAATCCTACATAAGCGATCAGCCATCCGTTGATAGCACCGCACACCATAGAAATTGCAAGGGCTGCAAGGCTTGCAACAAACCAGTTTGTTCCTCCCTTTAAAAGAGATCCTACAATAACGCCTGTAATAGCAACTACTGAACCAACAGAAAGGTCAATGCCGCCTGTCAGAATGACAAACGTCATACCAACAGCAAGAATACCATTAATAGAAATCTGTCTTAAAATATTGATAATGTTCTGGCTTGTCAGGAACACATCAGATGTAAAGCTCATAAAAACAATAATGATGAGAGCAACTATCACAAGACCAAACTGTCTCAGGATCTTGCCCATATCTTTTTTCTGTGTCATCTTATTCTCCTCCAAATGCTAAATTCATAATCGTCTGCTGAGACTGCGCCTCTGCTCCCTCAAGCTCACCTCTGACCTGACCGCCTGACATAACTATGATTCTGTCACTCATTCCGATCAGTTCCGGCATTTCTGAAGAGATCATAATGATCGCAATTCCCTGTTTTGCCAATCCCACCATAATATTATAGATCGCAGCTTTTGCACCTACGTCGATACCTCTGGTCGGCTCGTCCATGATCAGCACCTTTGGTTCCGACAACAGACACTTCGCAAGAACTACTTTTTGCTGATTTCCTCCGGAAAGACTGGATACCAGATCATCGATCCCATTCATTTTTGTGGCCATCTTTTCTGTATACTCACCAGCCATCTTTCTCTCTTTTAACTTCTGAATAAAAGAAGCTTTAGAAAGTTTGTCAAAATTCTGAAGGGATACATTCTCTTTGATGCTTCGGCAAAGAACAAGCCCTAATTCTTTTCTGTCCTCAGATGCCATTACAATATGATGTTTGATCGCATCATTTGGATGTTTAATACTGATCTTCTGACCTTCCAGGTATATCTCTCCGGAATCCAGCGGATCATATCCAACCAGAGCCTTCATAACCTCGCTTCGTCCTGCTCCTACCAGACCCGCCATACCAAGGATCTCTCCTGCATGAACCTTGAGACTTACATCTTCAAAAACACCTTTTCTGGTGAAATTTTTCAGTTCCAGTACAACATCGCCTTTTTTAGCAGTATTGCGAGGATATCCTCCTTCCAGTTCACGGCCTACCATCATGTTGATGAGCTGTTCCCTGGATGCCTCTGCAACTTTTACACATCCAATAAACTGTCCGTCACGAAGAACAGAAACACGATCAGCCAACTGGAAAACTTCTTCCATTCGATGGGAAATGTAGATAATTCCTACATTCTTTTTACGAAGACTGTCAATAATACGGAATAAGGTCTCCGTTTCTTTCTCTGAGAGAGAGGAAGTCGGTTCGTCCATAATAATTACTTTGGAATTGTAGGAAACAGCTTTAATAATTTCCATCATCTGAATCTGTGCAATATTCAGATCCTTCATTTTCATAGTTGGGCTGATAAACT
>URWL01000064.1 GCA_900551465.1 uncultured Blautia sp.
TCTGTAATCTGTGATGCTTGTATTTCACGCATATTTGCACCTCTTTATTATATATTTTGGAATAAATTTCTGAAAATATTTTAACGCAAAAAACATGGTTATGCAAGATAAGAATCCAAAACAGAAAAGGTAATAAAAAAACCGCAAACGAGCGGGGATGCTCTGTTTTTAACAGTCATCCCCGCCCTTTTATTCACACCTTTTAATAAAATTCATTGTGAAGCAGTTCGTGCTCTTTTCCTTTCAGAAGAGTATCGTAAAGCTCGATCACAAGCGGATTCTCATCTGATTTCTTAATGATCATAGTATTATCTGCATTATACAGCCCCTTGGCTCTTGCAGCTTTGGTTCTGTCGCCGGCTCTGGTAGGCTGTCCTCCGCCCATAATGCAGCCTCGTCTGCATGCCATTACCTCAATAAGATGGTATTCTGCTTCGCCGTTTTTCACACGGTCCATCACCTTTCTTGCATTTGCAAGACCGCTGACTACACAGATCTTCACATCCATTCCCTTATAAGGAACGCTGAACTCTTTAATTCCCTCGTCGCCGCGGACGCCGCATTCGGAGATTTCTCTCATCGCTTCCTTGCTGTGATCATCTGTAAGACGTCTTAAAACTGCCTCTGTAACGCCTCCGGTCACACCAAAGATCACACCACCGCCGGAACCGAATCCAAACGGCATATCACAGGCTTCCGGATCAAGAGAAGCAAAGTCAAGACCAAAGTTATCGATCATACGGATTAGCTCCGTAGTTGTGATTACAATATCGGTATCCTGCTCGCCTTTGGTAAAACTGTTCGGTCGGATGGCTTCCGCCTTCTTGGCAGTACATGGCATAATAGAAACCATCACTGTCTTTTTGCCCTGTGCATGTTCCGGTTCACGGAAATATTCTTTGATCACGGCAGACATCATCTGCTGAGGCGATCTACAGGTAGAAATATTCGGGATAAAATCCTTATACTGGTCGGTGACAAACTTCACCCATGCCGGACAGCAGGAAGTCAGAAGCGGAAGATTTTCTCCCTTTTCTATTCTTTTCAGGAATTCTGCTGACTCTTCCATAATGGTAAGATCCGCGCTGAAAGTAGTATCATAAACTTCATCAAAGCCCATTCTGTGAAGGGCATTGACGATCTTGCCCATCACACTGCGGCCCTTAGGCTGTCCATAATGGTCTCCCACTGCCACGCGGACCGCCGGGGCAATCTGAGCAACCACCCGCACATTCGGATCTGCAAGAGCTTCCCATGCTTCATCCATATGATTCTTAATGGAGATTGCTCCTGTCGGACAGAATACACGGCACTGACCGCAGTTTACGCAGTCCGTCTCCGCGATTTTCTTGTTAAATGCCGGCATAACCATGGCTTCTGTTCCACGGTATGCAAATCCCAGAGCGCCGATTCCCTGAAGTTCTTCACAGGCACGTACACAGTCTCCGCAGAGGATGCATTTATTCGGATCCCTTACAAGAGACGGTGAGCTTGTGTCAATCTCATGAATCTCTCTTGTATTTTCAAAACGGATGTCTCTTACTCCAAGACGGTGTGCCAGTTCCTGAAGGATACACTCGCCGCTTTTGATACAGGTGGTACAGTCTCTGCAGTGTGCTGCAAGAAGAAGCTCCACGATCAGCTTACGATATTTTTTGATCCTTCCGGAATTGGTGTAGATCACCATTCCGTCTCTTGGTTCTTCTGAACAGGAGGCAAAGGTTCTGCCTCTGTCATCCTCCACTGTACACAGACGGCATGCGCCGAAGGTAGAAACCTCGGAATGATAGCACAGTGTCGGTATATTAATGCCTGCCTTGCGGATAACGGTCAGGACATTTTTTTCATCGGTAAATTCAACTTTTCTACCGTCAATGGTCATTGTACCCATAATCGTTCCTCCCTTTTACGCTTCCACATAAATTGCATCAAAGTTACAGTTATCCTTACATGCGCCGCACTTGATACAAAGATCATTATTGATGTGATACGGATGTTTGATCTTTCCGGTGATTGCTCCTGCCGGACAGTTCTTGGCACATTTGCCGCATCCGATACAGAATTCTTCATTAATGTGGAACTGACGAAGGGCTGTACAAACCTTTGCACGGCACTTCTTATCTCTGATATGCTCCTCATACTCGCTGCGGAACCGCTTCAGTGTGCTGATGACCGGAAGAGGCGCGCTCTTTCCGAGACCGCAAAGAGCCATACTCTGCACCATATTCGCAAGCTCTTCCAGCTCGTCAAGATCCGACATTTCTCCCTTACCTGCAACGATGCGTTCCAGGATCTCCCGCATACGTTTGGTACCTTCACGGCATGGAACACATTTACCGCAGCTTTCTCTCTGGGTGAAGCTCATAAAGAAACGTGCAACCTCAACCATACAGGTATTTTCATCCATAACAACAAGTCCGCCGGAACCCATGATCGCATCCAGTTTCTTTACAGAATCGAAATCAAGAGGCTGATCCAGCTGATCGTCCACCAGACATCCACCGGAAGGACCACCGATCTGAACACCCTTAAATGCAGCACCGCTTTTCAGTCCGCCGCCGATATCATAAATGATATGACGGAGATTTGTTCCCATGGGAACTTCGATCAGACCTGTATTTTCAATTGCGCCTGTCAAAGAGAAGGTTTTTGTTCCCGGGCTGCCTTCTGTTCCGATCGTACGGAACCAGTCTGCGCCCTGAAGGATAATCTTCGGAACGTTCGCATAGGTTTCCACGTTATTCAGAACAGTAGGCTTTTCCCACAGTCCCTTTTCTACAGTACGGGGCGGCTTCACTCGGGGCATACCTCTGTTGCCTTCGATAGATGCAGTCAGGGCAGAACCCTCGCCGCAGACAAACGCACCTGCGCCTCTGTTGATATGTAAGTAGAAATTCACACCGGAGCCCAGGATATTTGTTCCCAGAAGTCCGTAGGCCTCCGCCTGTTCGATAGCCATACGCAGTCTCTGTACAGAAAGAGGATATTCGGCTCTTACATAAATATATCCGTTCTCAGCGCCTACCGCATAAGCGGCAATAACCATACCCTCGATCATCTTATAGGGATCGCCTTCCATTACGGAACCGTCCATAAATGCTCCCGGGTCGCCCTCGTCGCCATTACATACCACATATCTTGTGGTTTCTTTCTGACGGGCCACCTGTCCCCATTTCTTGCCTGCCGGAAAACCTGCGCCGCCGCGGCCGCGAAGACCGGATTTCGTCACTTCATCGATCACATCCTGCGGAGTCATGTCAAAGAATGCCTTTGCCATAGCCTGAAAACCGCCTGCCGCAATATATTCGTCAATGGATTCTGCATCGATCTTGCCGCAGTTTTCCAGAACGATACGGGTCTGCTGATTTAAGAACGGAATATCGTCCGGATGAGGACAGACCTCGTCATGGTCTCTGTAGAAAAGACGTTCTACCGGCTGGCCTGCAATTACGGTACGGTCCACGATCTCCTTGCAGTCCTCAACCTGTACATGTACATACTGATAATCATAAGGCTGGATCCTCATAAGAGGTCCAAGCTCGCACAGCCCCTGACAGCCTGTTTTTACAACGCCGAGATGAGGGATATCTTTCTGCATCTCCACCTGGACTCCGTCCAGATCTGCACAGAGCTTTACCATCTCGTCATAGATTTTCTGTGCGCCGGAAGCCATACATCCGGTGCCGGAACAAACAAGAACACGGCAGGTATAGGTATTGATCGTATCCTGAACTTCTTTCTGCTTATTGAGCAGATCCTCTTTTGAAATAATACTCATGCCTTCTCACCTCTCAATTCTTCCAGAAGCTCCACCGCCTTCTCCGGTGTCATCTTCGGGTGCACCTCATCATTAACGGTAAGTGTCGGCGCCAGTCCGCATGCGCCAAGACAGGAAACAGTTTCTACTGTAAACATCATATCGTCTGTGGTATGTTTCTTATGGCTTAATCCCAGTTCTTTCATCAGCGCTTCCTTGACAGGCATGGATTTACGAACGTGACATGCCGTTCCGTCACAGACCTTGATGATATATTTTCCCTTTGGTTCAAAAGAAAAATTCTCATAAAAAGTTGCTACACTGAATGCTTTGGCTTCTGTTACACCGATCTCTGAAGCCACATAGGTGAGTAGTTCTCCCGGAAGATAACGGTATTCAGCCTGAATATCCTGCATAATCGGAATCAGGGACGCTGCTTTGCGCCCATAACGCTCAATAATCTCGTCCGTCTTCCTGTAATAAGACTGATCTAACATGCATTTCCCTCCTTAACGGTTGTTTGCTTAATCCCCACTATTTCTGTCACTTTTTGCCAGTGACTTATGCTGTAATTATACATGAAATCAGCATTTTCTACAAGTCATATTTCAGATTTTTCTGGAATTTTCAGAAATAACCAAAAACTTTGTTACTCTTTAAACGTGTTTGTTATTTTTTCCTCAATTTTCTATGGGGGGGGCTGCAGGGATATCCCTGTGTTGTTTTTGTACTTTCTGCAAAACATTTTACGTGTGCCTGTAAAAATACAGGATTCATATTGATTATCCAATTTTTTTCCTATAATATAACAGGTATCAGCAGACAAATATAACACAGAGGAGAAAATAACTATGCGAAATCTTGATACCCCTGTAAAACAGATACGACACAAAATTTTTACTGAAGTAGCAAAAATCGGATTCGAGTCCACAGATGAAACCCTGATCCACGATATTGAAGCCATTCCTTATAATATTGTGGAAGAACGCGCCCAGTACCGCGAAAGTATTTACCGGGAACGCGCCGTGGCAAGCGAACGTGTACGCCTTGCCATGGGACTTTCTCTCCGTCCGGAAAACAAAGCAGTGCATCTTACCTCCGGTCTGGAGGCCAGCAACATTGACGAAAAATATTATGAACCGCCTCTTATGCAGGTGATCCCGTCTGCCTGCGCAGCCTGTCCTCCTAACAAATATATTGTCAGCGACATGTGCAGAGGCTGTGTGGCACATCCATGTATGCAGGCCTGCCCCAAGGGCGCTATTTCCATGATCAATGGAAAATCTTATATTGATCAGGACAAATGCATTAAATGCGGAAAATGCAAGGCAGTCTGTCCTTATGACGCTATTTCCCACAACACCCGTCCCTGCGAGCAGGCATGTGGGGTGAAAGCCATCGGAAGCGACGAGCAGGGTCGTGCAAAGATTCTGGATGATAAATGTGTTTCCTGCGGCATGTGTATGGTAAGCTGTCCCTTCGGTGCGATTTCTGATAAATCCCAGATCTTTCAGCTGGCACATTCCCTTCGTGACGGAAATAAGATCATTGCCATTGTAGCTCCGGCATACATCAGCCAGTTTGGTGACCAGGTAACTCCGGGCAAATTTAAAACCGCCCTTGAGATCCTTGGATTTTCAGATGTTTATGAGGTGGCTCTTGGCGCAGATATCGGCGCAATCTCCGAGGCACACCACTATGCAAAGGAAGTTGCTACCGGAAATCTTCCATTCCTTCTGACTTCCTGCTGCCCGTCCTGGTCCATGATGGCAAAGAAATTCTTCCCGGATATGATTGGAAATCTTTCTCAGGAGCTGACTCCTATGGTGGCTACTGCCCGAAAGGTAAAACAGGAGCATCCCGACGCAAAGGTAGTATTTATCGGACCCTGTGCTTCCAAAAAGCTGGAAGCCATGCGTACAACTGTCCGCAGTGATGTGGATTTTGTCGTTACCTTCGAGGAGCTTGACGCACTTTTTGATGCAAAAGAAATCGACCCGGCATCCTTTGACGAAGAAGATGCACTTCACAACGCCACCGCTGCCGGACGCGGCTATGCGGTAGCAGGCGGTGTGGCAGGCGCTATCGAAGCATGTCTGAAAGAGTATTATCCGGACGTACCGGTGCATATCGAACATGCAGAAACTCTTGCCGACTGCAAAAAAATGCTGACACTTGCCAAGGCAGGCAAGCTGAAAGGCTGCATGATCGAAGGCATGGCCTGTCCGGGCGGCTGTATGGGCGGCGCCGGAACAAATGTGCCTTATTCCAAATCTTCTAAAGAATTAAAGAAATATCTGGCGCAGTCCTCCAGAAAGCTGCCGGATAAAGAGCTGGAAGATATCCAGCTGGATTAAAGCAAAAAGGTATCGCCCCAGGGCGGTACCTTTTTTACACTTCACAATATCTCTTTTACTCTTCTTTCAGATCTGTAAGAAGTTTTCGCAGCTTTTCTCCGTATCCGGCTCCTGCCGCCCAGCCGCCTCCATTTGGGTTTTCCTGGATTCCCAGCCATTCCACATAAGGAGCGGATCCTCTTTTTACCATATCAAACCGGGAATCCACGCAGCTTCCAGAAAGCTCTTCTGTACTTGCGTAGGCTTTCAGATGCTGTACCTGAGCGCGGATACCGGTGCGAACATCCGGATAAGAGTTTCCCTGAACGCCTCCTCCCGTTGTTCCAAGACCGGAAAAATTAAACTGGGACTCTACCGCATCTCCGCCAAACTGAAGCCACCCTGTTTCCAGCATTGCCTGTACATAGACCACCTCTGCCCGGACGCCTTCGTCCTCCGCCTCTTCCAGAATAATGCGGCAGAAATCCTCAATGGTTTCTGCGCCGCCATCCTTTAAAGATTGTGGGTATTCTGCCCTCTGCATCTCATACAGGTCGGTCATCTCTTCCAGAGTCACTGTTGTTGTTCCCATGATCGTATAATAACCATAAGTGTTGTCTGTAGAATCGTCTATAAAACCTTCCGTTCCCGGTCCGGTAGTAATATCATAGGACGGCTTACTTATCTGCCCTTCTCCAGAATGATCTGCTACACCCTGTACAAAAACAGGCGCTCCGAAGATCAGAGCACCCGTCAGGGTCAGATTTACCCAGAAGAGCTTATTCTTCCGAGAAAAAATCATCCATTTACCTTTCTCATTGCAGCTTCTACCACATGTCCCACAAGAACAGAAGTGGTAACGCTTCCTACTCCGCCAGGAACCGGTGTGATCGCATCTACGATCGGCTCTACTGCTGCATAATCAACATCTCCGCAAAGCTTGCCTTCTGCGTTTACGTTGATACCTACATCGATGATGGTCTGTCCTTCTCTTACATAGTCAGCGCCAACAACACCTGCACGGCCAGCAGCAACAATCACGATATCAGCCTCACGGGCTACAGACGGCATATCAACAGTTCTTGTATGACAGATGGTAACTGTTGCATTTTTCTTAACCAGCATCATGGCTGCCGGTTTGCCTACTACAAGACTTCTTCCGATGACAACTGCTTTTTTGCCTGTGCGGTCGATTCCGTAATGATCCAGGATCTCCATACATGCCTGTGGTGTACATGGCGGGAAACCGATCTTTTTGCCGGTAAATACACCGGACATAGAAAGGTCTGTCATGCAGTCAACGTCTTTTTCTGCTGCAAGAGCATTTTCGATCACTGCCTGATCCAGATGCTTCGGAAGCGGACGGAACAGAAGAACGCCATGGATATGGTCGTCTTTGTTTACTTTGTCGATTGTGGCAAGAAGCTCCTCCTGAGAAACGTCTCCCGGAAGAAGGATTTTTTCACATGCTACACCAAGTGTTTCGCAGCGTTTGGTTGCACCTTTTTCATAAGAAATGTCGCTCGGGTTCTCTCCTACGCGGATAATGCACAGAGTTGGATTCACACCCTTTGCCTGAAGCTCTGCTACATTTGCTTTGATCTTTTCGTTCAGCGCTGCTGTTACTTCTTTTCCTAATAACTGTTTTGCCATTTTATGATTCCTCCTAAATAAAACTGCTGTTTTTTATAAAAAATCCTGCTGTTATTTCAGTCTTCCAAGCACACTGTCAAAGGTCTCGTCTGCGATCTTTGTATATTTTTCCAGCATTGCATCTGCTTTTTTGTTCAGCTCTTCTGCATATTCTCTGTCCGCCATGGATTTTGTATTGATGTATACGTTCAGGCTGGCGCCTTTCAGAGCAGCTTTGCAGAACGCAGCGCCAACTCCAGCATCGCTGATTGCAAGTTTGGAGCCCTTTGCACCAAATTCTACGATCAGTTCAATAGCTTCACAGCACTTCTCCATAATTTCCATAGGAACTGAGCATGCATCTTTCAGGACAATTTCCATAACTCTTGCTTTTTCAGCTTTTTCTTCCTCTGTTTCTCTTGGCATTCCATATGCTTTGGAAAGAGGCTCAAAAACCTCTGCATCTCTCTCGATGAGACGAAGGAAATCTTTCTGAAGCTGATCGCATTTTGCTTTCAGCTCCCACATTTCATCCTCTACATCTGCGTATTTTTTCTTGCCCACTGTCAGGCTTCCTACCATATTGCCCAGAGCAGTTCCTACTGCTGCGACAAGAGCAGATGCACCGCCGCCGCCTGGAACCGGCGCTTTGGAAGCCAGTACTTCAACAAATTCTGTACATGTACTTGTTGAAAATCCCATAATTTTATCCTCCTGATCATGTTTTATCTTTTTATTGCATTGCTTTTACAAAACCTTTCAGTGACCCAATGATCACATCTCCCATAACTGCCATGTCTTCCGCCTGAAAAGAAACAGGGAAGTTATCAGAAAACAGGATCTGTGAAGACGGAGGGAATTCCTCATCCCCTTCCCACAGGATCATCTGAACCTGATATCCCGGATAAATTTCAATCTCATAAGCAGTATCTCCATGTTTTACGGGAACTGCATGAATATGCTCCATAACC